>NZ_JAUBPB010000004.1:0-126388 GCF_036700545.1 Microcoleus sp. SVA1B4 | reverse complement strand
CTTAACAGGCAAGATGCCTGTTCCACAATCAAGTTTATTTTTTGTGGAACGGGCTTCTAGCCCATTGCTGATATTGGTGCGCTCAATCTAATTAAATTAGATCCATGAACTAGATAATACTGGCATGGCAGTTTATTATACTTTTGCTGACGTTTCATATTATGTTAATGAGCGAAAAAGTTTTTACTAAAAATGTTGCTTTCAGATTAATAACATATCTAATTTTTCCAATATTTCTATCTACCACCACGGCTGAAATTGTCTTGCGAGTTGCGGGATACAAACCCTGGCAAATAGAAAATGTTGATGTTGCCGTCGAACCAAAAGGTAACTTTTTTACCAAAGACTCGGAACTCGGCTACAAACATTTGCCGGGTAAATTCAAGGTGACACTTAACGGCAATTACTCATTTAATGCCACTCATCTCAATAATAGTTTAAGAATCACACATCCCCTCAATACTTACAATAAATCCTCAAAAAAGCCTGAAATTTGGATAGTTGGATGTTCTTTTACCTACGGTTGGTCATTGAATGACAGCGAAACTTATGCTTGGTTGCTGCAAGAGAAATTACCCAAGTATGAAATAGTAAATTTTGGCGTTAACGGCTACGGCACGCTGCACTCATTGATTCAATTCAAAGAAGCAATCAAACAAGGAAATAAACCGAAAATTGCGGTAATTGCTTATGCGGGATTTCACGACCGCCGCAATACTCTGTTAAGGGCGAGAAGAAAGCAAATGGCTGCTTGGAATAAACTGGGTATTTTATTCCAGCCGGATGCTAGGTTGAATGGAGAAAATAATTTTACCTACAAAATGGCAAAACTTGAATATCACGAGTTCCCGCTGATGCGGGTTTCTGCATTAAGCCATTTTTTGGAGGTTAATTACAATCAATTTGAAGAGGGATTGTATAGAAGCCATGAGGTTTCTAAGGCAATTATTCAAGAGTTTAACCGGGTGGCCGAGGCGAATGGTGTTAAGTTAGTTGTGGCGGGAATTAATGCCGGTTCTGCTAAGATGTTGGAGGAGTTAAGTCAGCAGGGAATTGCTACGGCGGATATTTCGGTTGATTTGAAAATACCTGCCAATAATAATTTACCTCATGACCTTCATCCAAGTGCGATCGCCAATCGGCAATATGCAGAAAAGTTGGAAGGTTTTTTGCAAGGCACTGTTTTAAGGTAAGTTAACGAAGCGCGAAGGCGCGAAGCAAGATATAAAGATGAAGTTGAGGAGTTACTTAGGGTTGCTAGACGGATGGGATTATTTGATGTTGTTTCTTTTAAATCGCGTCGTAAATTTATAATTGATGGGTTTCTCCTGTTTTTACTTGTTCTCGTAACAGTTGCAGTAACATCAATCTATGTATCCAGCGAACATACTTTTTATTGGTGGGATTACGCGGGATACAATACCGCTACAGTCAACACGGCAAATTTATTTCGAGACTCGCCCGATAAAGCATGGCGCGGAGTTATAGAATCGCTATCTAAGGAAAAAAATCTATTAATATCTCTGCCGTTAGTGCCGTTTATTCTGTTATTTGGCGAGTCTCGGCTGAGTTACATTCTAAGTGTATCCCTGATTTATGTGCTGCCGTTTCGCCTGTTGTTGGGGGCAATTTCTGCAAAGCTAATTCCAGTTTATCCCCGCCGGGTGTTTTGGTCAACTGTGCTGCTGAGTTTATTAATTCCGATGAGTTGGATACCGACTCTGCGGGGATATCTGGATACTGGCGGCTGTGTGTTTGTAGCCTTGGCAATTTTGGTTTATTTGCAGGATGTTAAGCTGAAATCTTGGTGGAAAATCCCGTTAATTGGGTTTTTTCTGGCGGCGGCTATTCTGTTGCGGCGCCATTTTGCTTATAGTGCGATCGCATTTTTTGGTGCCGCGACTTTACAGGCTTTCATCGAGTTTATTATACAGTATAGCAATCCCAAGGCAGTTATCAACATGGTTCAGGCTTTTAGCCGGGACGGGCTAGAAGCCCATCCCACAAGTCATTTAGGATTGCTATCTCAAAGTATTCAAAACAAAGGTTGGAAAAATTTGTTTGAATCCGGCATCAAATTGGGTTTGATAGCTGTAACTAGCTTGACTATTTTAATGTTGGTAGCGGGAGATTTTACTCGCAGTGCTCTGACGGTTGACTACCGCAATTTGTATGTCGCTTGGAGTTTGCCTGTAAATGATATTTTAACTCGTTATGCGGATTTTTACGGTTGGGGAACTTGGCTGCTGGTACTGATTGGTTTTTCGGCGGGAATTCTCACCCGAATCCTGGTTCCGGCGGCGGCTATTTTTGTTTCGTTGTTTGGGGTTTTGTCGCTGATTGAATGGCTGTTAGTGCTGCGTTACGGCTACTTGCACTATACAATTCATATTACACCGATCGCACTTTTGGGACTATCCACATTTTTCTGGACAACTTGGCTAACACTCAAGGGAAAAGTCCGATATTTCATGCTGGGCGCGGCGGGTTTGTACCTCGTTGTAAATGCCGCCGTCGGGTTAATTCCTCTCAAAATTGATTTGCCAAGACTGTTTGTGGGTAATTTTCCGCCGTTAGTGCGATCGGACTACGACGAAGTTGTAAAATTAGTAGAGTTTCTGCGAAAATTAGCACCCAACGAAGAACCAATTTATATTGCCGGTGCTTCTAACAGTTTTAATGCTAATATCCTCAGACAAGCTAACCGAAAATTAAACCCGCCGGAGGGTTGGTGGAGATTAAATACAATCGGGAGGCCGCAAATTGACTCGCGCGATACTTACCCGCTACCGGAGTTGTTGCAGTCACAATATGCGGTGGTTGCCACACCTTTTCAGCAGGTGTTATCGACTGACGAACAAGTTTTGCGATCGCACGAACAAGATGTTGTTAAAGTTGTGTACGATGCCTTTACTCAAAACTGGGAAATTGCCCGCGATTTCCAATTGCTACCGGAACAGTTTAAGCTGGAAAACGGCGTGACTGTCAGCGTTTACCGGAGGATGCGGCCGACTGATACAGCAACGGCAGTTAGGACTCTGGAGGCGATGCAGCGGCAAATAGGCGATCGACCAGGCACGCAGTTAGATTGGATTAGTTTGCATCAATCAATCTACACAAGTGCCAATTATTCAGTGAGTAAAGAATCGGATAACCGATATAAAATTGTAACTCATCCAATTAAAAACAGCAAGAGACTCGATACATCTTTCCTGTATTTAGGTTCCATTTCAGACAAAGTAAAAGTTACCGGCAAACTCAATTTACCTAACAAACAATGTCCGGGAGTTGCCCTGCGCTTGACTTTGTGGGACAAGCAAGGTAAATTAGTAGACTCAGCAGAGATGGCTTATCGTCAAAAAAGTGATCTCGCCTTAAATCTATTAGTTGAAGGCAAAAATCCCATTTATCTGCTGCTTGAGGTATTGAGTAGCAGCCAACAGGATTTAACAAACCAATGCCAACTGGAGATTAACAATTTGGCTGTCAGTAGTTAAGTTGAACCGTCAATGCAAAAACATCAAAAATCCCACTGGTATTTTAATCTATCTCTCTATACTTTTGTCATCATCGGCTCCCTGATGGCTACTGGCTATATTTTCCCCATTGGAGGCAATTTCCCGGAAGTGCCACCAATTCAATTTATGTTAAATCCTGAACTCTACAAAAATGACTATTACGTTCAGGAAATGGTGAAATTTAATCCGAGATATTACTATTATTATATTATCTATTTGCTCGCCAACTTAGGAACAAGCATTCCCCTAGCGCACTTTATTTATCAATTCCTCGCCTTCGGTTCATTTGTCCTAGCTTGCTACGCAATTCTCAATATCTATACTAATTCCAAACTGCCAGCAGCAGCGATGGCTTTTTTATGTATAGCCGCTTCATTTACCGATGTTGGTAACACGCTGATATTTTCCACTAAATCAGTACCCAGTATCTTCGCAATGGGTTTCGCAATCTGGGGAATTTACTTTAGTTTGCGCCAGAAATGGCTGACTGGATATTTCTTTTTTGGACTAGCTTGTCTGCTGCAATTCTTAGTGGGTTTGTTGCCGGGATTGATGATGGTTCCCGTTTTATTTATTGAATCTGTAAGACAGCGGAATTTCAAAACATTGATTTTGGCGATCGCACTTTTAGCAGCAATGGCAAGTATCGTTTACGTACCGATGTTATTAACAGGTACTACCAGCACTCAAACTATCGACAACGCCGATTTTGTCTACATTCACGCAAAAGTCCGCAACCCCCACCACATCCTCCCGTCAAATTGGTATTTGGGGAATTGGTTCAACTTTATATGTTTCATAATTGGTGGCTTACTGTGCATCAAAAATTCCGATTTATTGCCAAAAGAAGACAAGGTTAATTTTTCGGTAATTGTTGGCACATCAATTTTTGGACTATTTCTAAATTTCGTATTTGTCGAAGTTTATCCTGTGGCTTTTATCGCCAAACTACAGTTAGCTAGAACTGTACCTTTTGCTCAATTAATTATATTTATTGCTGTTGCTTTGACTGTCGAGCAACTTTACAGGGAAAAACAAATACCTATTAGCTTGTTGCTGTTAGCTGTACTAACTTTGCCTTTTAGGGGCATCCTTTTCCTAGGATTATCAGTTTGGCAGACAAAAAATTACTTATTTCCCAAACGATATAATATATTGTTGTGGATTTTAGCAGCAGGAACGGTAATTTTCAGCTTGATATATCCGGTGACTGATTCATGGGAAATAATGGGCGATCGAATAATTAGCATCCCAGTTTTTTTCTCAATCCTCGCCTTCCCATTCATTTTAGAAAAAACATCCCTAGCTACATCTATCAAACAAACTCTAACTCACACCTTAGCCTTAATAACTACTGCCACCTTAGTTTGTGGAATAGCAGGAATTATGCCCAAACCTATATTAAATGTATTTCAAACAAGAGTTAATATCAATGCCGTTCCCAGAGACGACTTAAGCAAATTAGCTGTGCGATTTTCGCAAAGTAGCAGCCGCGATTCACTCGTATTAATTCCACCTTCAGTTACCAGCTTCCAGTTTTTCTCCGAAAGGGCGATTGTCGTCAACTTCAAAAACTTCCCCTTTACCGAAAAAGGCATCAAAGAATGGCAAAATCGCATGGAAGCTGTTTTAGGAGTCCCCTTAAACCCGCAAATGATTTGGGGAGGAAATGACTTTTTCATCCGCCGCAGTAGTGCGGATTTAGTCAAAGTAGCCAGAAACTATCAGGCAGATTATATCCTGACTCGCAGCGATTGGCATCCAAATATTGACGGAGATATAGTAGAGCAAGAAGGCAAATGGATACTGTTTAAAATTAGATAATAGGTAATTGGTAAAACTTGTTAAATCCCAATATGACCGAAAGCATCCAGGATACAAGCCCCCGGATTCATCCGTGGAGAAATAAAAAACGTGTATCCGATGAAACTTGCCCCCCACATTTATCCGTGGGGTCAAGGCTTCAATCTAAAATCTAAAATCTAAAATCTAAAATCGATTGACTTTTATCTTAGTCGGCCGACGCAGACTTTGCTTGTGTAGAAGAAATTTCAACATCCGATTTATCTGCGTTAATCAGCGTTAATCCGCCTTAATCTGCGGTTAAATATCAAAACCCGAATCATCAATAATTTCGCTAATTTGCTTATCCACATAATCAGCATCCACATTCCGCGCCATCAACTCAGCTAAAATCCCCAAAGAAATCAACTGCACCGACAGAATTGTACACAAAATCCCAAAAAATAACAAAGGTCGATTCCCGATCGGCCCAAAATTCATCCCCGCCAAATTCAGAAACCAAATAACTATTAAATAACTCAGCGAAACAGTTCCAACGAAGCCAAAACACAATCCCAAACCGCCAAACAAATGACCCGGTTTGTGTAAATACTGCGTCGTGGCTAACACCGTCAACAAATCAATAAAACCCCGCGCATAACGTTCCCAGCCGTAATTCGATTTTCCGTGCTTTCGCGGATGATGTTCCACGACTACTTCGCCAATTTTAAACCCTAAATTGTTTGCTAAAGCTGGAATGTAGCGGTGCAATTCCCCGTACAATTTAATCGACTGCAAAACTTCCCTGCGGTAAGCTTTAAAACCGCAATTCATATCGTGCATTTTCACGCCAGTCAGCAAACACGCAACGGCATTAAACAGCTTGGAAGGTAAAGTTTTAGAAAGCGGGTCGTTCCGCTGTTTTCGCCAACCGGAAACTAAATCAAATCCCGATTCTAAATGATGTAAAAACTTGGGAATTTCAGCGGGGTCATCCTGAAGGTCAGCATCGAGAGTAAAGATAATTATCCCTGCTGCATTGCGAAATCCTGCTGAAAGTGCGGCGGATTTGCCAAAGTTGCGGCGCATTTTAATCGCTTTAATTAGTTTGGGATGTTGGCTGGCTAAATCTGTGATTTCTTGCCAGGAATAATCGCGGCTACCGTCATCTATGAAAATGACTTCGTAACTGTCAATTTCTGTTTGCAACATGACAATTTTGATTTTGTCAAACAGCAATTTTAGGGTGGCTTCTTCGTTGTGAACTGGGATTACGAAGCTGAGTTGTTTTGGCATAGAGATATTTTATTTCATTTTTGTTGTTAATGAGATTTTTTTTTATTAACCGCAGAGGGCGCAGAGGGCGCAGAGGAGGAGAAAGAGAGGTTTTTTAGTTTTTATTGATAACTTGGGAGTTTCGTAAGGCTACCCAACCTTTGCGGTTTTTAAAGGAGGCATAGGCTGTCAATAGTTTATCTGTTGGTGATGTTTGAATGTATCCTCTCCAAGCTGCGAATTCGTAGGAAGGGCCAAATAATTTAACTAAATCTGGGCGGGGAAATCCTGACATGGCGAAACCTCTAACGACATTTTCTTGGTTGAGAATGGCAATACATTTTACATTGTTTTCGGGGTCTCCTACCCAGCCAATTACTCTGGCTGCTGTTGGTGCCAGTCTGGTGGCTGTATCAAAGTATCCGGGTACTCCGTCTTTGGGGGCTGACAGTAAATTTGCGTCGATTTTTGTGTCTAATGCTGCACAGAAATTGTGTTTTTTGATGTCTCGGTTAAATGGCACTAAGTTGTTAGTTTTTAAAGCGTCGATTAAGCCGACAAAAGCGGCGGGTTTGTTGCCTACGCGGTCTTTAATTAGGGTTACGTCGGTGATGCCTAGTTGCAGTGATAATGCTACTAACGGTTGATAGGTTGCTCTGTGGGCGATCGCCATTGCAGTTTCGCCTCCCACCCCGTACATTAAAATAATCGCGACTGTGGTGACTGCAAACAGCGGTGTCAACCAACGCCCTTGGATTCTTGGTGTTGGCTGCAACTCGCGCACCCACAATACTGTCAGCACAATTGTGCTCATCCAAAACAAAGCTGGAAGTGTGGCGTAGCGGGAAGCGGTGGCTTGTTCGACGCCAAATCCCGATCGGCTAACCGCGGCCATTAACGCCGTTTGCAGCGTGTAAAGTTGGATTGATAGCCAAGGTAGCCAATCCGGGCGATCTACCTTTTTTACAAATAGCCAATAACCCACAAAACCCGTCCCTGCAATCAAACCAATTATACCAATAATTGAAGCAACAATAATATTTTCGCTAAAAATTCCGCCGAGATAAATGGGAATATATTCGAGAGTTTTGAGCGGGTTAATTTTAGTTAAAGAAGGGTGATGAGATGGAGTTTTATAAGTTAAAAAATAAATCCCAATCACTGCAATCGAAGCAATGAAATACAAATAAGTTATTCGCCGAGGAAACCGCAGCACAACAGCAGCAGCACACAATATCGGCCACAAACCTAAAGGAGTGCTGTAACTAATACAGCCTAAAACGCCAAAAACAATGCTGCCAATTACCCACTTATTTTGTAAATGCGGGGGCGGGCACGGGGGCACCGCCCCTACCAACTCGTTACCAGGCTCTGCCTCCCTTTTCTTTAATAAATCTGTCACATAGGATTGCAAACAAAATATCGAACAAATCACAAATAAATTAGCAATTATCCAGTGAACGCCACTGAATCCCCGCATCCAATTGTGAGCCGCCGCCGGAGTAAAATTAAAAATAGAAATGCAAAGGAGTAGCGAGATAAATTGCAGCGGAAAACGCCTCAATTTTAATGGCAGCAGAGCAATTAATACGTGGCACTGAATCCAAGCCAAGAACCAGGCAACTAAACATAAACCAATATTTGAACCTTGCGTTACAGCTATATTCAAGCCATAAATAATTGCCGGAATTAAGACAAAATGCTCGTTGGCCCGAAATATCCAATTAAAAGGATTTGTAGAAAAACCGTCTACTGAATAAAAATTCCATGTCATCCACCAATAATCAAAATTAGACAAGTCTCCCGCTTGCGATATCAAGTACAAAATATATGAAGCTGGTATTAGGATGCCGAGAACTGAGGCGGCAATTAAAATATATTGTTGCTTGATTTTCATGGATTCAGACATGGGGTATTTTTAATTAATGGGGCAGGTTTAGCGACGCACTCCCGACAAAGAAACCGGGTTTTTTATTTAATCTCTAGGCTACAGCGAAGGATTTTCGTAAAAAACCCGGTTTCTGGCCACCAGTGGATAAGTCCTATTGTCCTGAATCCCTAAATTTTAGACTAAAGTTCAAACTCCCAGATTCAATGCTGCAAGTAAATCTAAAATCTAAAATCTAAAATCTAAAATCGACTGACTTCTCTTGCCAGCATTTGTCTGAGCCCTTGCCGCCAGTGGGGAGGATACGTGCCCAAAAGTGCTGATATTTTTACCGTAGATAGGACAGAAAAAGCGGGGCGTTTTGCCGGTGTCGGATATTCGGCGGTGGTGATGGGAATTACGCGCTGAACTTTTAGGGGAAAGCCGAGTTGTGCTGCTTCCTCAAAAATGGCGATCGCAAAATCGTACCAACTACAAACACCGCTATTAGTGTACTGGTAAGTCCCAAAAGTTTCTGGCCCAAGGAGAGGAATAATTTGTGAAGTCGCCGCACCTAAATCCCGAGTCCAAGTAGGACTTCCGATCTGATCTGCTACTACTCGAATTTCTTCCCTTTCCTTTCCCAACCTCAGCATGGTTTTGACAAAATTACCTTTGCCACCGTTGCCGTAAACCCACGCGGTTCTAATAATAATATGTCGGTTTCCCGATTTGAGAATTGCTGCCTCGCCTGCTAATTTCGACTTGCCGTAAGTTCCCAGTGGATTCGTAGAATCTGTTTCCAAATAAGCAGAACCGTGGCTGCCGTCAAATACATAATCAGTAGAAAAGTGAATCAAACTTGCTCCCTGTTTTTCGCATTCTTCGGCAAAAATTCCTGGGGCAATAGCGTTGACTGCATATGCTAATTCTGGTTCACTTTCGGCTTTGTCTACCGCAGTGTAAGCACCCGAATTGATGACTAAATCCGGTTTAATTTCAGCCATTGCTTGACGGATGCTTTCGGGTTGGGATAAGTCGAGGCGAGTGCGATCGAGCGCAATTACCTCTCCCGAAGATAATAAAATCGGCTGCAATTCTTGAGCTAGCTGTCCGCTGCCGCCTGCGAGTAAAATTTTCATGATCAAAACACTTGAGCTGTTTTCAATGTTTGTCCAGCTTGGTCTTTAGCTGATAAGATTGGTTTGGCACCATCTAGCGGCCAGTCGATCGCCAAATCGGGGTCATTCCACAGGATACACCGCTCGTGTGCCGGTGCGTAATAATCTGTAGTTTTGTACAAAACTTCAGCCGTCTCGGAAACCACTAAAAAACCGTGTGCAAATCCCGCCGGCACCCAAAATTGCCGTTTATTTTCTGCACTCACCAAACACCCCACCCACTTTCCGAAAGTCGGCGAACTTTGTCTAATATCCACCGCTACATCAAATATTTCGCCAGCAACTACCCGCAGCAATTTTCCTTGAGGTTGCTGCAGTTGGTAGTGCAAACCGCGCAACACATTTTTAGAGGATTTGGAATGATTGTCTTGAACAAATTCGGCTGTCACGCCTGTTTTTTCGACAAAAGCTCGGTGATTGAAACTCTCAAAAAAGAAACCGCGATCGTCTCCGAAAATTTTCGGCTCAACGATCAGAACTTCCGGTATTTCGGTAGATATAACATTCATAGTTAGCTGTGAAAGTGATAAACTCATACTCAGTCTAGGCTATTTTACTATGAAAACTGACACATATCTCAAAAAATTGTATGCCAACCGCTTTGATTCGCGACAAATGCAAGCGAAGGTGGCACTATGGAAAGTTTTAATTGACGACTTCTTACAAAATTATGTTCCTCCCGAATCAGCGGTTTTAGATATAGGCGGCGGTTACTGCGAATTTATCAATCAAATTCGGGCTAAAAAAAAATATTTAATTGATCTTAATCCCGATTCAAAGTTATTTGCTAATGCTGATGTAAATGTGCTTAATATTGATGTGTTGAATTTAGAAAATTACACATCTTTTACCGAACAGTTCGATAGTATTTTTATCTCAAATTTTTTTGAACACCTCCGCAACAAAGAGGAACTTGTAGAAATTATCTCTTTTTGCTTCGAGGCCCTCAAGCCTAGCGGTTCTCTGTTGGTAATTCAGCCTAATTTTAAATATTCATACAAGGAATACTACGATTTTATCGACCATCAATTACCGATAACGCATTTATCGCTACAAGAGCTTTTACAAACTGTCGGGTTTGAAATCGACTTAATTATACCGAGATTTTTACCCTTTTCGACGAAAGGCAGACCGGCCTCGCCCTTGCTGTTAAAAATTTACTTAAAATTGCCTTTGTTGTGGCGTTTTTTGGGAGGGCAAATGTTTGTTAAAGCATCGAAACAAAACAATAGAGGCAGAGCCTCATGACAGGCAATCCTAGTCATATGCAGGCAGAGAGATTCATCTGCGTTTAGCCGCGTTTATCCCCCTGTACCTGCCATTAAAAAAATCCCTACAAAATCGAACTTAAAACCACCTCATTAGCAGCAATCCAATCATAAATATCCTGCAAAGCTGCTTCCGGCCCAATAACAGGCCGCCATCCTGTTTTCTCCATCACCCTAGAAGAATCAGTAATAAAAATCGGAATATCCCCCGCGCGTTCCTCCAAAACAGGATTAATTGAAATCGATTTACCCGTAATCTTTTGGCACAAATCAGTTGTCTCAACCAAAGAAAGACTGTTGCTAAAACCACCGCCTACATTAAAAACTTCGCCGTCAAATTTAGCAAAATTTTCTAACTGATAATTAACTAACCTCAACAAATCTTCCACGTGCAGCAAATCCCTAACCTGCTTCCCACTGCCACCAAAACCGATATAACTCAGCGACTTTTGAAAATAGTGAGCCGCCACCCACAAACCGCAAACTCCCTGATCTACTTTACCCATTTGCCAAGCACCAGTAATTAACCCGCAGCGGTTAATAATTGCGGGTACATTGTATGCTTCCCTGTATTCCTCAATCAGCAATTCCGAAGCTAATTTAGTGGCTCCGTAAAGCGAACGGTGTCCTTTTAATGGGAAGTCTTCTGATATGCCCAACTCAGATATACCGGGTAAAGTTTGCTCAGGGGCGATCGCAAATCTATTGGGCAACTCTAACAGTTTAACAGATTTGACACTGGCGATCGGATAAACCCGACTCGTAGACAAAAACAGCAAACTCGCACCCGTTTGTCTCGCCAACTCCAAAACATTCACAGTGCCCAGTAAATTCGTCTGCAAAACGTACTGAGGCGAACTAAAACCAGCCAGCACAGAAGGTTCCGCAGCACAATCTATAATGCAGTCAGCATTCAGTGCAACTGGATCTAAATCTGCCGCTGTGCGAATATCCCCGTAAACAAACTGAATACCGCAACTTTTAAGGCGAGGCAGATTCAATTCTGAGCCCCGGCGACGCAGGTTATCTAAACAAATTATTTGCCATTCCGGGTGCAGTTTCTTCAGGCCAATTGCCAAACAACTGCCGATAAAACCCGCACCACCAACAATTAAAATTTTATCAGGCATTCACTTTCAACTTTGCTATCTTTCTAGTCCGGTGGTAGTCGCCGCGAGACAGATGTTTTTCGAGCCAGACATACAAGACAATAAACAAATATCGACTGCCCATCTCTTTGATTTTCAGCTTAGAAATACCAGCAGTCCGATTGTACCACCTCAGAGGAATCACCGTATAAGAAAAACCCCGAACAATTGCTTTTAAAGGCAGTTCCACTGTCAAATTAAAATGATGGCTCAGAATCGGTTGCACGCCTTCAATTACTTCTCTGCGGTAAATTTTAAAAGCATTGGTGACATCGCTGTACCGCAAGCCGAAAATACTTTTGACAAACCAGTTTGCTAAGCGGTTAATTACTAACTTGTGAATGGGATAATCAACTATAAAACCACCTTTGATAAAGCGGGAACCGAAAACGCAATCATATCCTTCTTGCAACTTGCGGTATCCTGCTACCAAATCCATCGGATCGTCGGAAGCATCCGCCATCACAATTGCCGCAGCATCTCCGTCAAATTCCACCAATCCCCGACGCACCGCAAATCCGAAACCGTTGGGAGGTTGATTGTTGATGTATCTCACTGTGGGAAAAGTCTCTGACAACTCCTGGCAAATATCAATAGTTCGATCGACACTATTGTCATTCACAATCAAAATTTCGTGCGGAATGCCTTCTAAATCGAGCGTCTGGGCGATCGCCCGCACAGTACCGTACAAACAGCCCTCCTCATTGTGGGCTGGTATAATCACAGAAATTTTCACTCCTCATCCTCCGCGCAACTCGACAAACTGGTTGTCAACAGGATTATACACCCAAGCTTTAATTTCTGTTTGGGCGATCGGCAAATTATTATCCGACAAATCAACAGCCCACCTGGCATTATTGTATAACTCAGATTTTAAACTCTCAGCAATGTCGGGACTGTCCAAATTTACATAAGCGTTAGCAAAAAAAGATTTTTTATCCCCGACAGATAGCAGTACAATATTGGGCTGTTGCAATTTTTCTGGCAAAACCGCCCAACCAGCAGCCTTGACAGCCTCATTTTGCTTAACAGTCAAGGATTTATCGCTAGTTTGAGGTTTGTCTAAATAACCGTAAACTTTCTCCGTATTAGAAATAAACTCTACATTTTTCGCGAACTTGATCCAACCTATTTTGTCGATAATTGCAGCGCCTTCTCTCACCAGCCAAGTTTTTTTGCTCAGCACCCTCAAACAGCTTTCCGGCGAATTATCAAAAAAATCCGACGGTTCCAGATAGTTAATTAACTGCAAACAATCTTGAGCGCCTTGTTTGTAAATAACTGCTAATCTAGTTTGGGCGATCGCCTGTTGAGAGTTAACAATAATTGTGGCAATTAACAGCCCTGCCACTACCCGATAAATAAATTTATAATTACGCTTTAACCTTGCTTTTGTTTCTTGATAATTACCTAGAACAAACAATTGCCCTAGCTGAACCACAGCAATTAATAGCAAAATCGAATTAGTCGTATATCTAGACGATTCTAGCGCCTGAATTGCCCCAAATTCTGCCCTCCCCGCCGTAATAAACAGAGCCGATAAAACCGAAAAACCACCTATTGACAGCCAAGGTAAAGCCTCACGATGCTCGGTAATCTTTCTCCCAAAGTGGAACACAAAAAATAAGAAACTTGCAAATATGGCTAATCCAACTAATGCTGAAATTCCAGGCGATCGCACAATTGGCGAACCCAGCAAACTTAAAAAGTAATCAATAACTACAAGCGGCTTATTCAACAATGAAATAATACTTGCTTTGCGACTAGGATGATAATTTATTGAATAAACAGCACAAGTTGTCGCAAACAGCAGCATCCAGACAATAAGTCTTTTTCTTTTCTGCGCCGCATTTCCTTCTACAGCCGCCACAGCGGGAATTGCAGCCAACCAAGACAGCAAGCCTTGCGCGAGGGAAAAACTCGCAACAAAGCATAATACAGCAGCAATAAAGATTCTAATATTAGGCAATAATTTGTGATTTGAAACCAGCGCATAAACCGCAGCGACAAAACAAAAATTTACGAAAAACCAAGCGATTTGAAATCCCCACAGCCAGTTTTCGTGCTGAACTAGAGAGAACAGCAAAATACAAGTTAAAATATTAGCTAAATGCCACAAATCATCCCCGACATTCTTAAGCTGCATCGAGGATAACTTGTACATAGCGATAAAAGTTATCGCAGCCAAACCTATGCTGAGACACAACTGATAATTAATATTCCATCGGGAAGCAAAAGCCAGCACCGCAATAATTATTTTAGGGAAAACTATGCGGTGGTTGCTGTGCAAAGCCCAAAAATCGTTAAACGTTACATTTCCCGCAGCTATTTTTTCAAAAAGGCTAGCTAACCTCCACTCGTCATCAACGGGAACGTTAACGCTAAAATTCGATACAAATCCGATTAATAAGAGGACAGGAATCAGATATAGAGTAAATAATATGATTTTTTTCATTAATATCCAATCCGGTAGCATCGGAATTGTAAAATCTAGTCATATCATGTCCGATCGATTAACCATAATATCCCGGTCGGGGCGGGTTTTTGATATTGTCAATTATTCGCAAGTATTGTTGGTGAACCCGCCCCTACATAAATCGCGATCGCTCGAACGGACATGATATCATCAGATTTTTGACTGACAGTCAACCGTCAACCGTCAACGGTCAACAGTCAACCGTCAACCGTCAACTGTTCGCTACTTAATAGTCTTGAACGTATCCATTTTCCCAGTAAATCGGTTAATAAACATCTGCAAAACAGTCCGCTTGCCGATATTGATATTAGAACTCACTGCCATTCCAGACTGCAAACCAACCTCCACTTCATTTGCCTTGCCCTTGTTCAAAACAAACTTCTGATTTTTGAGCTTAATTTTGGTTTTGAAAGCATAGTATTTCCGCAGTTCAGTAGGAGGCTCAGCATCGCTGCTAATCTCTATCACTTCACCCTGAGCAGTACCAAACTCCATCGCCGGGAAAGCTTCTACATTCACTTCCACAGGCACGCATTGGTATTTCGTCAAACCCAGTTTCTCTCTGTTAATTTCCTTCTCTGGACAAACGCAAATTTTACCTATTTCGCAGTCAATCTTTTCTCCGTCTAATTGCTTGCCGTGATACGGCTCCAATTTTGCCCGCTTCTGTCTCAAAGCATCCAATACCAGAGCCACATTGCTGTTTTCCAGGTAAACAACTGCTTCCAAACCGTTGTCGTCATCCAAAACTTTAAGCAGCTTTTCAGTTTGCTGTGCTTCGTAATAAGCTTCTTCGCAGCGTGCTGGGCGCGGTTCGCCCGGTTTCACCACCGAATTAATAATGGATTGGCATATCGGATCTTTCGCCATATCCAACTTAGCTTTCTCCTTCGTAGAAGGCTTCAAATCGAAGATAACACCGGATACCGGAGCTTTCAGAACTTGAGTGTCGCGGTTTTGTTGAGCCTTTTCTAGCTGAGCGTTCACCTCGGACAACTTTTTCAGGTTTTCCACTTTGAAGCGGCTTAGCTGAGAATCGCTGCTGGCAATTTGTTTCTCGTTTTCAGCAATTTTGGTATAAAGTTCTCTCGCCCAGGCATCCTTGGTATTTTTTAACTGTTCTTGAGCGCGGGCGATGGACTCCTGAATGCGCGCTTGCTCTCCTTGCTGGCGCTGTATGTCAGCACTAATTTTTTGGATGTCGCCTTGACGCGCGTTAATTTCGCCTCGGCGCGTATTGATTTCACCGAGGCGCGTGTTAATTTCGCCCCTGCGAGAGTTGATTTCACCTTCGCGCTGCTTGATTTGATCTTGCTGTTTGAGAACGTCGCTTTGGCCTCTAAAAACATCTTGTTCTTGACGTTCTTTTTGCAGTTCAGCGATGGCTCCTTCCTCCACCAGGGGGGCGAGTCTGCCTAGAATGTTTTGATTCGACTTCAATACTTGTTGCGATTTCGCTAACTGTTCTTGGGCCAAATCTCTCTGAGCCAGGGCGGATTTTACTTGCTCTTGCGAAGAAGTTAACTGCTGCTGGGCATAATTTAATTGGTTCTGGGCAAAACCCAATTGTTGCTGTGCGACTATCATTTGATCGCCGGCAGCTTTCTCAGCATCCTGAGCTTGCTTCAGTTGTTTTTCTAACTCCTGAACTTGCCCTTGGGCTGTAGCGACGCGAGACAGAAATTCATCTTTGTAATTAGCATAAAGTCCTTGCTGAGCAGGAGCAAAATTTCCGCTGGCTCCCCGATTGAGGTACAGTTCGTCAATCAAAGCTTGCAGCACTTGATTTTGTGCCGTAAGGCTCTGTCTGTCCCTGATTGTTGATTCTAGGTTAGAAGGAACAGGGCCTTGAATTTTGCCGTTGACAACATCTTCGTAAAATTTATTTTCCTTTTCCAGAGCTTCTTTAGTTTTCTGAACCGATGTTAAATCGGCACTGGGTGCAACGGGGTTGAAAGTGAGCAGAGGCTGGTTCTTTTCCACACGATCGCCATTTTCAACGTGAAGTCTCACCACAGCGCCCGTAGCAGGTGCTTGGATGTCTCTAGCACCATCTTTGAGTTCCAATTGGCCGACAGCGGGGACAGCTTGCTCTACGCTAGCAAAATAAGCCCAAACTACAGCAGAAGTGGTCATCAGCATGATCATCCACAAAAACAAGTGCGACCAAATCGCTGGTTTTTCGAGAATGACTGGTTGCTCAGAAAGTATTAACGATTTCATAGCCATTTGTTAGTTCTCAGTTGTTAAGGGTTAGCGATCAGTTGTGAGTTGTTAGAGATTAGGTATTCGATGACTCTTGTTGTTGGAAGAGGCAGTAGTAACGCCCTTTAAGAGCCATTAATTCTTTATGAGTTCCCCGCTCGACTACAGAACCTTGATCCATCATAATAATTACATCAGCGTTTTGGATGGTAGTCAGGCGGTGAGTAATGAAAAACACCGTGCGGCCGGCGAAAGCTTCTGCTAAGTTATTGCAAACTTGGCGTTCGGAATGGTAGTCGAGGGCGCTTGTAGCTTCGTCCAAAATCAGCAGTTTCGGGTTTTGCAAAATCGTCCGGGCGATCGCCAAACGCTGTCTTTGACCCCCAGAAAGCGACGAACCACGCTCTCCGACTATCGTATTGTAGCCAGCAGGCAAGCCCATAATAAAATCGTGAGCTACCGCTAATTTCGCAGCTCGCACAATCTCATCCGTACTCGCATCTGGATTACTCAGAGCAATATTTTCCTGTACCGAGCAGTTAAACAGCAAAGTATCTTGCAGCACCACCCCAAGTTGGCTGCGGAGCGAATATAATTCCACCTTGGCAATGTCATAGCCGTCAATAAAAATCCGGCCCGACAGCGGCGGATAAAGACGCTGCAACAGCTTCATCGCCGTACTTTTACCGGAACCGCTTCCCCCCACAATTCCCACAAAACTCCCAGGGGGAAATTCCAAATTAACATTAGCCAATTGCAGTGCCCCGCTCTCCAGGAATCGGAAGGAAACCTCCTCATAGGTAACCTGCCCTTGAATTGCCGGCAGCGGGATATTGCTGCGATCTTCATCGCTGGTTTCCGTCGGCGTATCGACCACATCCTTGAGCATATCGATCGACATCGAGACTTCTTGGAAACTCTGCCAGACGCTCACAAAACGCAGCAGCGAACCAGTCACGTTCCCGGAAATAATTCGGAAAGCAATCAACTGACCCAAAGTAATCTCATTTCCCAGTACCAAATAAGCTCCCACCCACAACTGAGCTAAGTTACCCACCTGGTTTAAAAAGGCGCTAATCGTACCGGCCGTAGTCCCCGTGATAATTGTTTTAAAACTGGCTGTAATGTATTTTGCGTAGCGGCTCGACCACTCCCAGCGGGATTTCAATTCAATATTTTGAGCCTTAACAGTTTGAATCCCGCTGACTACTTCCACTAAATAAGATTGAGAGTCAGCAAAACGCATATTTCTCTGTTTGATCAGGCGCAGGACCAGCGGATTGATTAGAACAATCATCAGCCCTAGTACCGGTACCACTGCCAAAGATACAAACGTTAGCTGCACGCTGTAGGAGAGCATCACGGCGACGTAAACCACCGAAAATACCGCATCGAGAACCACTGTCAGAGCTGTACTCGTCATGAATTCCCGAATCTGGCCCATCATGCTGAATTTGTAAACCAGATCTCCGACGCGCCGATTGTCAAAGTAATTCTGGGGCAGCCGGAGCAAGTGGTCGATGACTTCTGCACTCAATTTGACATCAATGCGGTTTGAGGTATCTATAAACAAAAAGGTACGCAAACCGTTGAGCAGTCCTTCAAACAGGGCAACACCTAACAGAAATGCTCCCAAAATATCCAAGGTGTCAATGCTGCGCTGACCTAATACTTTATCAATAATTACTTGGCTGATTAATGGGTTGGCTAGACCAAATAACTGTACAAAAAACGAAGCGAGCAACACCTCAAAAAACACTGTCTTGTGTTCCATCAGCGCCGGCACAAACCACCAGAAGCTGAACTGCTCTTTTTGTTCGACTTGCGGAGCTTGCAGCAGCAGGACTTCTCCTGATTCTCCCCAGATTTCTTTAAACTGAGGTATCCGCTTCCGCATTAACCCTTTTTCGGGCGTGGCCATCACCAATTCTTGCTCGGTGATGCTGTAAATAATGGCAAAGCTGGTTTCCCATTTAATCATTACGGGAGCTTTGATGCGGTTGATGGCTTCTGCGGGCACTTGCGCCAATTGGGGCGTGAGGCCGATGCTTTGGGCGATCGCCCCGCAGGCTTGCATACTGATAGAACCGGCGGTTTTTAACTGATTTTCTAGAACTTTGCGGATGATATCTCGACGAAACTTGAGGCCGAAATACTTGCTCAACATCTGGAAGCAAGCAAGCGGGGCCTCAATCTGCCCTTTGGCGCGGAAAACTGGGTATCTCCCGGCATCCTTTGGTTGGTCGGTTTTGGGTTCTGGGGGACGATCGGGGGCGTCTATAACCGTGATCGAGGTTCCGTTGGGCGGATTCTGCCCAGAGCCTCCTGTCTCTGTCGTGCCATTTAATGAGTCTGTTTCGGGTTGGGGTTCGGGGGGTTCCCGGAAGCCGACCAAGCGGGCGCCGAGGCGGCCTTCTACTTTTAAGGATTTGGCTGCGTTTTCCACAGAGAAGCGGCTGCCGGTGGGAAAGTCGCCCAAGACGCCGCTGCTGACGAGCCAAATTCGATCGGCATCTAGCTCTTTGGCGATGTCTTGAGTTTTTTTGTTGCCGTTTGGTACGTTGACAACTGTCGCATCTTGCCAAGCTTGCAGGGTGAGTTCCTTGAGATTGGAAGTGCCGTCGGCTTGGCGCTGCAATTCCAGGCTCAACAGTTCAAATACTTCGCTCAAGGAACAGTGTTCGCGAAAGGCTTCTCCAAATGTCGGCTGTTTTTCCAGTACGCTCAGGAAATCTTCGGCAGGTAGGACGATCGCGATCACATCTGTAGAAGCAATCGCCGTTTCGCAGGGAACTCCTCTGAGCAAGCCAGCCCAGCCCAAGATTTCCTTCGACTGCACCAAGCGTAAACTTACGTGGCGCTGCGAGCGCTGGTCAAAGCCCAGCAGCCGGGCCTGGCCTTGATAGATAATTGCCACCTGAGTCGGCATTTTTTCCCGTTCAAACAGGGGTTGCCCCGTCCGGTAGCCAAGGAGTTGGCATTTAGCCACCAAGGCTGTCAGAGCCGTCTCTGACATTCGGTCAAAGGGAGGTGTTTGAGCTAGGAAATCCTGAATTTGGGAGAGGGAAACAGCGGAAGAAGTCATCCAATTTTAGATTTTAGATTTTAGATTTTAGATTGAATCCAGGGGGTTTTTGTCAGGATGCTACGCTTTTTCAAGTCTCCACGGATAAATCCGGGGGCCCCTGACCAACTTGCTTGATTGTCATGAAATTGAAGACACGGAGGAGAGGGGCTGTAGCGGGCCTATTTGCGATATCTGTTCGGCGAGCCAGCTTTCAAATAGTTCGTTAATCAAGTGCAGCCGCATCGATTCATCGAGCTGGGCCGGCATGAACTTTTCTAGTCGAATAATTACCATCCATTCTGCCAGAGGACGCGGCGTCCAGAGTTGATTTGGCTGGCTGACAGACAAAAGTTTGCTGATTGCCGGGTGGGGCTGGCTGAGGGGTACTGGGCCCAACAAGCCGCCTGACTTGGACTCCGGCCCTTCGGAATAGTCGCGGGCCACTTCAGCAAAGGTTTGTTCCCCTTCGAGGATGCGAAAGTAAAGTTCGTTTGCCAGTGCTGGATTTTTGGTGCGTACCAGGGAATAGACTACGTGGTCTAGGCTGGCTTTGCGGGTTAAAAAATAATTATCTACTTTAGGTCTCCAAGTGGCTTGCTTAAATTTTTCGATCAGCAAGGGCCTAACGGCCATCTCTTGAAGTTCTTCTTCCGTCATATTTTGGCCGCGCAGCCAAGCTTCTTTGGCTTCCGGGGCTGTCAGTTGGTGTTGTGCCAGAAAGTCAAGGACAGCGGATTTTCGTTCTTCGTCGCTGCAACTAAAGGATGCGATCGCTTGGTCTACTATTACACCCCGCAAGAATTGTGGCATCAACTGATACCGCTTCAGGAGCGATGGCATATCCTGAGCTTGCAGTAATTTATCGCCTATTTGAAAAAGTCCTGTCATTTTTTTTTCTCCAACTGACTTGCGCTTCCCCTTTTAATTTAGCTGTGGCAGGAAAAGAGCGACAACCACTAACCCCTCGATTCCCCGATGATAGCAGACCGTCAGTGGGCTAGCGCTATTGCTGTCTATTTCTTGACGCTCTGCCTAGCGAGGGGTTCCCCGCGGGGCTCAGAATGGTAACGGGATGCGAGAGTGGGAGAGTGGGAAAATCTTCCCTCAACATCTATCCGTTAAATCCCGTACACTGCTTAGTTGCTGAACTTCCTTCTTCCTTCATCCTTCACTCTCGGAATAGTCTTTCAAAGAGTGCTTCGAGTTGGGTCGAGCAAGCGCGACTGTCGAGATATTTGGGGTTTGCTGCCATTTTTTGCTGGATTCGCTCGCGGTAGTGCCGGCGCAGTTCTGGGTTGGTTCCCAGTGCTGTGTTCAGCTCTAAATAAGAGTTCTCGCTGTCAGCTACCAGTTCCGGAATTAGTAGTTCTTCGAGCACTGCGGCTGATTGTCGCGATCGAGTTTTTTGCCCTTTTCTTACCACTACAGGCAACCCCACCAACAGGGGTTCTGCTAAGAAGCAGCCACTGCTGTATGGATAGGAGTCTAAATATATATCAGCCAATTCCAGACATTTTATGCAATCGGCGCGAGATGGCAGCGCCTTAATCACAACTAAGCGCTTTTTGTCAATCCCAAATTCGGCAAAGAGCGATCGAATTTGGTTGTAAAAAGGCACCGTCGGATAGTTTTCATTGCGGGAACTAAAGGGATACAAAACTAAAATAGAATTTGGTACCGCCGCAATAATTTTGGCCCAAGTTTCTCTCAATTCTGGGATAATTGTTAAAGCTGGAGCGCCGGACATGAACACTACAGATTCGTCTGTAGCTCCCCAACTCCTGCGAGTCGGTTCAACTGTGGCAGGTGCTGATCCTACAGTATAGCTTAAACAAACTCCCGACCCTTTTAAAGTAATTAATTTTTCGCGATACTCTGCTGCAGCACCTGCGGGCAATGTCAAATCTCCAGCAATGAAATAATCGATATTTCGGCTTCCGGTGGTTGCGGGGGTTGATGCACCAGTAGCTATTTGCACCCGCGCTAGTCGGTGCAGGCACAGCAGCGCGCTTGGTTGAGAAGTGTCGGTAGTATTGGTGCAGATTAGCAGAATATCTAAATCGTGCGATCGCATTTCTCGGACTTGATTGGGCAAAGCTTCTGACAGTTGCACCAGTTTGTCGGCGCAACTTTCGCAATATTTCCCCAGTCGCTCGTCTTGTACCTGGAAATAGTACACGATAATTTCAAATTTGCTTCTGTCTAAATATTCAAAACTCGAAATTGCTGCACGAGTCTCGGATTCCTCACTAATTTTATCCAGCAAAAAGCCAACTCTGATTTTAGTTCTTTCAGGTTCTCTCTGAGGAAAATTCCATTCTATTTGACTGCCGATATTTTTCAAATAAAATTCCAGAATATCAGCTCGCTGACTCAATATATTGAGCAGATTTACCTCGCTCAAATACAAAGCTTGGAATCTAACATTTTTCGCAATAAAATCCGCCAAATAACGCCAAACCTCTGAATCGGGGAAACTGGCGATATTAGCTGCGACGTACTTGATTAACTGCTGGAAATATTCTGAGTACATTTCAACTTCCGACTTGGGTTGAAACTGATATCTTGCACCCTTCTCAATTACTTGTTTAGGAACAGGCAAGATGCCTGTTCCACCAGCAAATTCATCTGTTGTGGAACCAACAGGCAAGATGCCTGTTCCACCAGCAAATTCATCTTGTGTGGAACCAATAGGCAAGATGCCTGTTCCACCAGCAAATTCATCTGTTGTGGAACCAACAGGCAAGATGCCTGTTCCACCAGAAAATTCATCTGTTGTGGAACCAACAGGCAAGATGCCTGTTCCACCAGAAAATTCATCTTGTGTGGAACGGGCATCTTGCCCGTTCTTGACAATGCCACCTCTCCTTTGAAAATAATTCGGTGACTGAAATAGGAATTTCAGAAAATCGTCAAAAAACCACTGGGGAATCGCTGCATTTTTATACTCAAGTGGCAACTGATAAGCGTCGCGGTACAGCATCGCTGCGAGGAGATATGGCATCTTCTCGGCAATTTCCCCTCCTGCAGCAAGTTTCGAGGATAACTGCTGGACAAAACTTTGTTCTGACTCAGTTAAAGTTTCATTTTTGAGGGCGCTATCTAGTAGCAATTTATGAGCTTTCCCCATGTCTTTCGAGTAAGCACTTTCTAATTTTTCCGCTGGCAAATTCAGCCAATATTCCGCTAGCTGTTGGCGGTATGGGCGCAGCGCGAGAAGAGGCTGTTTTGAGGGAAATTTATTGTATTGATCGAGCAGTGGTGATAATTCTGATAAACTCGGCTGGGTTCTCAATGCCAACTTATGGCGGATTGTCTGTTTGATTTGTTGATCCAGGAAACTGTAATCAGGACTATTTAGTAGTTTTTTGTAAAATCTGACTACATCTTTATGGTTTTCCCCAGCGGCGAAGTTTTTCCAAGTTTGTTGTTCGGGATGAATCCGCAGTGATGACAGTTTTTCATCGACAAATCCGATGTGATAGTTACCCATGATTCGCCACCACATATCTAAGTCTACATACTGAGATAATCCCGAATCAAATAATCCTATTTCTTCAAAGACTCGCGCGGCAATTAAGACGGTACTCGGTTCGCCAATTTTGTTTATCGGGTTGTTCAAGCATTTAGTATCTGCGAGTAATTCTTTTCCTGGCTGAATAGATTTTAAATTAGACCAACTTTTATGCAAATCTTTAATTGATTGGGAAGCTTTCCGCAAAATTGGGTTAGATTCATTGTCAGCTATGGTGATGCCACGCGGGGAGAAAACCATACCTATTTTGGGGTTTTCTTGGGCGAGTGCGACCATTTTTTCAATACATTCTGGTGCGAGCAAGTCGTCTTGAAAGAGAAATTTAATGTATTGACCTGTTGCTTGGGATATGCAAAAATTCCAGTTTGGTGATAAGCCGTAGTTGCGGTGCAGTATGATGCGGAAATCGACTGAGGTTTGTGATTGGAATGATTGGGCGATCGCAATTGTGCGGTCTGTGGAGCCGTCATCGGATATAATCAGTTCTATGTTAGGGTATGTTTGGGCCAAAGCACTTTTGATTGCTTCCCCAATAAATGCTTCTCCGTTGTATGTCGGAATGCAAATGCTAACCTTCGGCTGCTCGTTTGGCAGTTCTCCTTTTGCTTGACTTTGTTGCTGTGATGGCGGCAAGTTAGCCCTAATTTTGGCAGACTTCGCTTTGGCTGTTCCTGACAGAGGTATGCTTTGAAAGTTATCGGTAATCTCGGCAATATATTCGAGACGTTTTCTAATTTTATTCCCTGTAACTTGCGGGTTGAGTAAAGTCTTAATTTCCTCAGCGGCTATCGCTCCAATTTGTTGAGCTTCCCGGTGATTGTTGAAGACGTACCGCATTAAATCCGCAGCGTGTTCGACATCCGCTTGGGCCCAAACATTGCCTTTTTTGTAAGGCCCGCAATCTTGCTCAATTGGGATTAACTTATACTTGACTAAATAGCTATTTCCGACATTCATAAATTCTGTATTTGATGAATAGCCGGTGGCAATTACGGGTTTTCCGTAAAACATGGCTTCAGCCATTGTTAAGCCGAAGCCTTCGCAGCGGTGCAGCGATACGTAACAGTCGCAATTATAGAGCAAGCCGTTAAGTTTATTTTTGGACAAATACCCGTCTAGATGTTTGATATTTGAATTATTTGCTAGGGCTGAGTTTAAGGATGCTTGCGCCGCTGAAAATTTGTGGGAATTAGAAGATTTGATGACCAATAATACGCTGTTATCTTCCCCAAAAGCTTGCTTAAATGCTTGAACTGTCGCTAAACTATTTTTGCGCTCGATGCGGCTGGAAAAGTCGAAGACAAACAAGAAAATAAATTTATCTTTAGGTAAATTCAGTGCTTCTCTGTTCAGGGAAGGTGCGGGGAGAGCAATACTGGGCATGATTTTGATAACGGGAATTGGCGAGACTGCTGAAATTGCCTCGGCGCAATAGTTGCTGTAAGTCCATATTTCGTGAAAGTTATTAAATGCTGGCTGCCATTCTGGGGGAAATTCGGGAAGTTCCCAGGCCCAAAATCCGATATTGTATTTGTTTTCAAAATAGCTGGAACCTCTATCTTTGATAAAGGTTGCAACTTCATCGGCGTTGACTTGAATTAAGTTTACGGGATGGGGATTGTCTTGGCTAAAGTTTTGATAGGTGGTGTCTTGTTTGCGGTGGGGACTGCGGGTAAAATTGTTGATAATGAAGGGAATGTTGGCTGCTTCTGCGGCTCTGATGTTGGCTCGGACACCTTCTCCTATGCCAAATTCGCCGCTGATGTAGCCGGCGATGTTCATTCCTAGATTAGGGTTCATAGTTTCTAATGTATTTAGCAAATTGTTGGGTTAATTTTTTTTGGGAAAAAGCCGAATTAATTGAGTTTTTCTATCGCGCTGAATGAGGGTAGGGGTTGAGAATAAATTATAATTTTGCTCAATTTTTGCTAAGATATAGGAATGCTTGTATGATGGGTGAATAAGATTAAATGAACCGCAGAGGGCGCAGAGAACGCAGAGGAAGAGAAGAGAGGGAATAGAAAGGGTTGGCAACAGAAAATAGGGTGCTTGACAAATGTGCCGATCGCCATTGTATACTGGCATCGCAATGCTAACCTTCGGCTGGTGGTCTGTCGGCATGGGTTGCTCTGTTTTATTTTACGATCAACTAATCAGGAATTTTAGACAAAGTGATCGATCGCGTCAACCACGACCTCTTGAAGCTGCTACCGCCGGATGCTAAAGTCATTGTTGAAATTGGCTGCGGTACGGGTTCGACGGGCGAACAGTACAAGCTGATCAATCCCCATTGTCAGTATATTGGCATTGAATGCGATCGAGAAAAAGCTAAAATTGCAGTCGATCGGCTAAACTGGGTGACGGTAGCCGATATTGAAGAAATTGCTCTCGAAAGTCTCGACATCGCCCCAGGAACCGTCGATTGTTTGGTTTTTGGCGACTTGCTACCCTATCTCAAAAACCCTTGGGAAGTGCTCAAGCAGTACAGTGGTTTGCTGAATCCAGAGGGGCAAATTCTCGCCAGAATCCCTAATGTTCAATACTGGCGGCGAATTGTCAATCTGTTGCGGGGACAGTGGGAAAATCCCGACAACAAGATGCAGCACTGGTTTACCCTAGAAAGTATTAAATCACTATTTGCTCAAGCCGGATTGCAGGTTTATGAATTTCAAGGGAAGGGACACAAAACCGAAAATTTTGTCCAGTTTCAGCAATTGCTGCATCCAATGGTACAGGCTTTAGAGCTAACATCGAGCAGTTTTGCTACGGAAACCGGTGCTGAATATTATATCGTGCGATCGACCAAATCGACCCTACCTGCGCGCAGACTGCTGATTCAGACTATCATTATGGCTCCTACAGGGTGCGATCGTGTGCGAGTTTTGGAACCGGACAAATTTAGCGCCACAATTCCCGGTGTCCGCACCGTATCCGGCGTGAAAACAGCAGGATTAATTCCCCCCCTACCGGAAGAAGAAAAAGTCTTCATTTGGCAGCGGACAATCATGCAATATCCCGGCTATATTCCCCAACTCAAAGAACTGTTGCAACAAGGCTATTTAATAGTAGCTGAAATTGACGACAACCCCATTCGCCGCCGCGAATACGCCGACAATAATTACCTCAGCTATCGCGGCTGTCACTGCGTTCAAACTTCTACGGAACCGCTAGCAAAAATTTTGCGGTCTTACAATCCTAATGTTACTGTATTTCCCAATCAATTAGCTTATCTACCTCCGCCGCGAATTTATCCGGCAGAAGATACAGTCACAATTTTTTTTGGTGCACTCAACCGCGAAAAAGATTGGCAGCCGATTATGGCAGCAATCAATCGAGTTTTAGTCGCACAAAAGCACCGGATTCGAGTTAAAGTAATCCACGACAGCAAATTTTTTGAAGCCTTGAAAATACAGCAAAAAGAATTTGAACCATTTTGCAGTTACGAACGGTATCAAGAAATTATGTACAGTTGCGATATAGCTTTGCTCCCGCTTGTTTCCAACCCGGTTAACGAAACAAAATCCGACTTAAAATTTATTGAATGTGCAGCGCGGGGAGTAGCGGTGCTGGCAAGTCCCACTGTGTACGAACATTCCATAGTCGAAGGTGAAACCGGATTGATTTATAGATATGAAAAAGAGTTTGAAACCAAACTAAATTCGCTGATTTCAGACACTTCTCGGCGCCGGAAAATAGCCGCGAATGCTTACGAATGGGTGCGGGACAACCGCTTACTGTGTGGGCACTACCGGCAGCGGCGAGATTGGTACTTACAGATGCGAGACGAGTTGCCACGTTTAAATGCTGAGTTGCGCGATCGCCTGCCGGAGTTATTTGGTGACTAAGTGCGGTAAGATTTATAGGGTTATTGTGCGATCGTTCTGTTTTATTGTTTAATTTTTAATTTTTACTCCACACCTATGCGAATTCTATTCACTATTGCTCACTTTTACAATCCCAGCGGCGACGGGAAACACGCTTCCCAGCGAAATGATCCGCAACCACGACTAAATGCTTTAACCGCTTGCGTGACATCGCTGCAAGCTTTGTACGGCAAATCTCAGTCCATGATTGACATTAGGGAATGTGCAACTATCCCAGCAAATCAATCTCAACAGCACGAAATTGACATTGTTGTTTGCACTACTCAAGGTTATCATCTGTTGCCTCAACTCCCAGTGCAGCCCAGATGTTTTATGCACCATGCTACCAAATGCGAACCGCTGCTGTTGGGGTTTGAGTGTCAAGCAGTTTTGCGAGCGTGTCTTAACAAATACGATTATTTCTGTTACTTGGAAGATGATTTAGTTCTGCATGATCCGTGGTTTTTTAGTAAATTAAACTGGTTTACGCATCACGGAGGAAATGGGAATTTGCTGCAACCTAATCGCTATGAAATCGCGCCTAAAGGCGCGGTTTTTAAAGCATATGTTGATGGTGATTTAGCAGACTCAGCGACTTCTGCGTTTCAAAATGTAGAGGAGCAGCGGCAGTTAACGGGAAAAATCATGGAACAAAAAATCGCTTTTGAGCGGGCGTTGAATCCTCATTCCGGCTGCTATTTTTTGAATGCGGAACAGATGGCACACTGGGCTAAGCAGTCTCATTTTTTGGATAGGGATACTAGCTTTATCGGCCCGCTGGAAAGCGCGGCGACTTTAGGAATTATGCGGACTTTTAGAGTTTACAAGTCAACTCCTGCTTATGCTAATTTTTTGGAGATTCAACATTTTGGAGCGAGTTTTCTGAACTTGATTGGTAATAAGGTGAGAGTGCCGGAAGCAGGATGAGTTAAGATATTCAGGTAAGCTGCAATACTTGAGAGGTAGCATGACCCCGGCAACCGAAAAGATTGTCCTTCCCTCTCCTTTCCCCGACCACACTCAACTGCCAGAGGAAGACGGCACTTTTGTGAAGAATTTTCAGGAGCATCCCCAGAGCATTATTTTGACTGATTCTATCGGGTCGGTATTGCAAGGGCTTCATCCCGATGGGCAATATGCTATAGGGCAAGACTGCGGCATCTACTGGCGTGAAACTGACCCGCTTGAAAAGGGAGCCGAAGCTCCAGACTGGTTCTACGTGCCGAACGTGCCACCAACACTAGGAAATCAGATTCGTCGCTCTTACGTGCTGTGGCGGGAATTCATGGCTCCGATGATTGCTTTGGAGTTCGCATCAGGAGATGGTTCAGAAGAGCGGGACACAACCCCACTATCGTACTCGGAAGTTGGAGCGGCGCAAAGGCCTGGGAAGTTTTGGGTATATGAGCGGATCATGCGGATTCCGTATTATGGCATCTATGAGATCAATAGTGGCAGGCTGGAGGTTTACAGCCTGAACAATGGGTTTTACCAGCAGTTGCTTCCGAACGATCGCGGTCATTATCCGATCGCGCCAATGGGCGTAGAATTAGGATTGTGGCAAGGCAGTTATCAAAACCAGACAATGCTGTGGCTGCGGTGGTGGGACAGCGAGGGCAATTTGCTGCTGACAGGTACAGAACGAGCTTCCTTAGCAGAGCAGGCTTTGAGTGCAGAAGCCCAAGCGCGGCGGGATGCTATCCCTCGGTTGTTGGCAATGGGATTGAATACACAGCAAGTGGCAGAAGCACTGGGTTTATCAGTAGAGGAAGTTAGCCAGCATTCACAATCTTAATGTCGCTTTTTATTAAGAGACTATTGACTTGTAGGGTGCATCTCACATCTTGCACCATTCTCAGGAACAGCCAAGATATTCTCATGAACAGGCAAGATGCCTGTTCCACAAAGAATGAGTTTTCTTGTGGGGAGTAGGGGTTGGGCATCCTGCCCGCCCGTAAGTCCTACTATTTTACAGCAGTCAAAACATCGCCGATTTTAACTGTGCCGCTGTTGATAATTTTGGCTAAAACTCCAGTTTGTGCGTGACCGAATTCCTTTTGGAGTAAAGTGAGTAGGGAAATATCCCGATCGCCCGTTTGTGGATTCACTTCTATATTGACACAGCGACCGATTCGTGCTGTAACTTCTATGAGCGCCGTGCCTAATTGAAACTGTTTTCCGATCAACTCAAATTCAGACCAAGCTGCCATACCTTCTAGCACAATGTTCGGGCGAAAGCGGCCCACGTCAATGTTTTGAACAGCGATTTCTGTTAATTGGTCTAATGTGGCTTGACTGAGTAAAGAAATGTGTACGGGTTCTCGATCGGGATAACGAGTTTCGCCGCTGCTGTCGCCGACTAAGTGCAAAGGTGCAAACTGCGGGTGTCTCGCTTCTTTTGTGGGTTCAATTGCCGCCAGATATTCTGTGAAAAAAGTGCCGATGCGATCGCGCCCCGCTGCTGTGTTCGTTTCTGCAGATAACACTTCAACTCCTTGACGTTTGACTGTTAAAACGGTCGTTTCCGGTTGATAATCGCATTCTAAAGCTGCTAACAGAGGCCAATCGTTTTGGACAGCAAAATTTTTTTTGCTCATCCAAGGCACATTGTCAGCAGGCATCTTTGCAGCTTCCAGATTATCTGCAAACATTAAGGCAAAAGCTCGATCGCCCTTAATTCCATGTCCTGCTGTTAAAGCAAACTCGGACATTTCTTGCGGTGTCAGCCCTTTAATTGGATAAATAAATAACTGTTTTATTGTTGCAGATATCATAAATTTTAGGAATTTACTACACTTTTAAATCTCACTCTTATCCCCCCCTTTTTGTAGGGCGGTGCCCCCGTGCCCGCCCCTTTTGTAGGGGCGGTGCCCCCGTGCCCGCCCCTTTTTTGTAGGGGGTAAAAGCTATTTTATAAACCTTAATCAAATTGCGATCAAAACCTGATTAAGCTAGCAATTCATAGCGGCGGATATCTGGAGGCCCAACGGCCAAACCGTCTAATTTCTGCACGGCGTCTTGAATGTGAGTTGAACCGAGATGTAGTTCGAGCAAATCTGCACTTTCCCACTCTTCAACAAACGTAAAATCTGTGGGATCGGCTTGATTTTGCAGGAGTTCGTATTTGATGCAGCCTTTTTCTCGGCGAGTTGGTTCTATAATGCTCAGCAGCAGAGATTTAAGTTCTGCTACTTTGTCGGGAAAGGCAGCGAGGCGGGCAACTACTCGCAAGGTTGGTTGGGACATAGGAGAAAAAAGTCACAGATAGGACGATCGAACTTACCGATTTTTACTTGGCAAACTCAGCAAAACACGATTTTACTTAAAATAACCTAAAGAGATCGAGCGGTCAATCGATTTTAGATTTTAGATTTTAGATTTTAGATTAAAGAATTGCAGCATTGACTTGCGCGAGATAAATACGTTCGGCAAGTTTCATCGGATACAGGTTTTTTATTTCTGGGTTCTGAGTCTGCTTTCGGAATGAATCACGTGGCGGGTATCCTGGATGCTTTCGGTCAATCGCAGTAAAATCAGCCCAGGACGCGCTCAATTCTCAGAAACCAGGTTTGTTGCCAAATTATTCGTTACCAACCGCAGAGCGTCGTATAAACCGGGTTTATAGAGATATTTTGGCAAATACCGGAGGCACTCAATCTTTGGGATAAAATCGCTTGTTTTCTGTAGAATATTCCCAGGCGAGATCCTCCGGGTCTTTTTCGCGACTCCACTGAGCAAACTCCGGCTTAAGTTTCCACTTGCCGATCGTACTTGCGTGAACTTTGAACCTGCGGGATAGTTCCGTCTGGGTAAAAGAGATTTTGGGCTTTTGAGGAGTCTTGGTTTGAGCAATGGGGAATAAATTTGGTTTTTTCTCTTGTGTTTTTTCCCGATTTGTGGGAGGCTCTTGAACAGCTATTGCCGCATTAGCTGTTTCGCTTTGATTGACAGTTGGAGCTATTTGAAAATAATACAAAATTCCGCCTTGTTCCGTCACTTCAAAATCTGCGGCAAACTCAGAGGCTCGTTCGTCGAGATACTCTTGAACCTTTTCTCCGGGGAGTTTCGCATTCATCGCCAAATCCAAAGCCGTAACTCGCCCTTGATTTTCCTTGATCAACTTATAGAAAACCGAGTCTAAATGAGCGAGTTTGTGTTTTTGCTGCTGGTGGTAGAGCTTGTAAGCCCAAGCAATGCCCGCTGTGGTGGCGATCGCCCAAAACATCCTTCCCGACTCGAAACTGGCAACCGCCGTCAAGGAAATAGGCAAAAGCAGGGTAAGATATCCCCAAATGCTTCCCTTCTTTAGGTTATTGCTGTTTTTGACCATAGTTCCTAAACAGGTACGTAGTTTAGCTTAGTAGAGCGTGTCTGAATGCCGCGAAAGTTGTTCGACAGTCGATATATCGATCGGCCCGCTGACACACCCAAAAACGGATACTGTGCCGCGTTCACTCGCCTTGTGGACAATCCCTAATTTTAGACCAAAGTTCCAGCTCCTTTGATTCAATGTCGCAAGTAAATCGAAAATCGAAAATCGAAAATCGAAAATCGAGTGACGCACTCTACGACAAAATCCCAGAATCTACTTTTTTTGCAACCGAGGGTTCATGTACTTTTTTCGCAAACAGATTGCCATCCTGCTGATAGTTGTTGCTTGCTGTACGCTGACGATTAGTTGCAGCGAGAGTCGAACTGTCCAGTGTACTAAATTTACTGAAATTGTCAACAAAGGCAACGCTCTCATTGATGTTGATAAAGACAGCAACGATGCTGCAACTACCGACAATTTAGCTAAAAATTTGAACCTGATAGCGAATGAACTTCAAGCTCTGCGAATAACAGATCCAACCCTCAAAGAAATTCAGGAGCCATCGGTTAAATCCTTCCAGGAAATTAGTCAAGCACTCGGCGACATAAGCAAAAGCCTTCAGGCTGGAAATCTCGCTTCTACAAGTATAGAAGGTCGAGAGCAAATCCAAACAGCTCAAGCAGATATTATTAGAGCCGGCCAACAGGCGAATCAAGCAGCCGCAAATCAAGACGCTTTGACTAGCAAACTGATTAATTATTGTAAGGGCGATCGCTAAAGGCTAAGAGTTTTGAATTTTGAGATGGCCACGCGAACCCCAACAACCCACGGGGGGTGAAGGAATTTGAGGAATGCGTCGCCTTCACCTACTATCTACCGCTTTGCAATTACCCAATTTAGTGATGAATTTCTAGATTCAAAATATAGCGACCGAGTTGCACTTTCTCCGACCACAACTCGTATTCTAACTGCAAGTGATCCGGTTCCGGCTTTCCTGTCAGCGTCAAGTTGCGAGTGAAGTTGCGGAGTCGCAACTGTTCGGGAGTCGCCAGCGATTCGCCCTGAAGCCAATAACGGCTCAGGCCGTACATTCCTCGTTCCCAGCAGTGGCGGTAACTGTATTTGCCGTTTCCTTGCATGGTCATAATGACTCGATAGGGCGAAACTTCTAGCCAGAGCAACCGGGGTTTTGTAGTTGGGGGTAAGATTGTAACTTGCTCGGCAGATTCGTTGGAACCGTCGGAAAATTCGCGATCGATTATTGCTGGTTCATGCAACAACAAGTGAAAGCGCTCGCGGTCTTTTTGATAAAGCGTAGCAGCGGTTTCAACGACTGACCACAAAGGTAAATCTGTGGAGACGAGCGATAAACTTACAGGCTTGCGGTGATGGGTCAGCATAAATAAAAGTTTAGGAGTTGTGGTGGATCGGGCAGTTTGAGATTTGAGATTTTAGACTTTAGATTTTAGATTGGCTGGGTTCCAAATTCCGGAGCTTTTGCTTAACAAAATGAAAAATCTACAACTCGCAATCGAAAATCTAAAATTGTTTAGTCACAATTCAATCATCTGGTCGATAACTCAGAGCTGGAGATGAAATCTAAGCAGATACACGGATAATATTTGTGAAATTAATGTAAAATCCGTGCCGTTGCGTCCGCACTCCTGTGTCATCAAGAACTGACAGCGGAGTCTCCGGGCGAGTTTAATCAGCTTTTAAGTTAACCGGACACATTGGGAAAAAACCCGCAGGCCGTACAAAAGACGACTGACTTAGGACTGGGAAAAAGGTAGGATAGCTAACGCCATCCAATCCTAGTTTATCTCAATGCAAGCTGACATTATAACTACTACGCTTCTTGACAAAAGCCAAACTTTAAGCATTCAAAAACCGGCATCGGGCTTGTCGCTGGTCGGGAGGATTCGAGTTCCCGGCGATAAGTCGATTTCTCACCGAGCTTTGATGTTGGGTGCGATCGCCCAAGGTGAAACTACTATTGAGGGACTGCTCCTAGGAGAAGACCCCCGCAGCACGGCTAAATGTTTCTCGCTCTTGGGAGCCAAAGTTTCTGAACTCAACGCGGAACGGGTGACAGTCACGGGCGTCGGAATTGGCGAGTTAGAGGAGCCTGTGGAAGTCTTGGATGCGGGTAATTCCGGCACGACGATGCGGCTGATGTTGGGAATTTTAGCCTCTCATCCGGGGCGTTTTTATGCGGTAACGGGTGACAGTTCTCTGCGATCGCGCCCCATGTCGCGCGTCATTAAACCGCTACAACAAATGGGAGCGCAAATTTGGGGCCGAAAAAGTAATTCTTTAGCTCCTTTAGGGATACTAGGACAGCAGTTAAAACCGATTCACTACCATTCTCCGATCGCCTCGGCTCAAGTTAAATCTTGCATTTTGCTCGCCGGTTTGATGGCAAGCGGAGAAACTACAGTCACAGAACCCGCTCTGTCGCGGGATCACAGCGAGCGGATGCTGCGAGCGTTTGGAGCCCAATTGAGCGTCGATCCAGAAACTTGTAGCGTGACAGTCACTGGGCCGACACAACTGCGAGGGCAGAATGTGATTGTACCGGGGGATATTAGTTCGGCGGCATTTTGGCTAGTAGCTGGGGCGATCGTCCCGGGTTCCGAGCTCGTAGTCGAAAATGTCGGCGTCAACCCAACTCGTACAGGCATTTTGGAAGCTTTGGAAATGATGGGGGCCGATATTGAACTGCAAAATCAGCGAGAGGCGGCTGGGGAACCGGTAGCGGATATTTTGGTTCGTAGTTCCGGCCAATTGCGGGGATGCACCATTGCTGGCGACTTAATTCCCCGACTGATTGACGAAATCCCGATTTTGGCAGTAGCGGCCGTCTTTGCATCGGGTACTACAATAATTCGAGATGCGGCCGAGTTGCGGGTCAAAGAGAGCGATCGACTGGCCGTGACTGCTGCCGAACTCAACCGCATGGGAGCCCAAATTTCCGAGTTACCCGACGGTTTAGAAATTACCGGGGGAACTCCTTTGACCGGCGCGGATGTTGACAGCTACACTGACCACCGAATAGCGATGAGTTTGGCGATCGCAGCCCTCAACGCCACAGGTATTACTAACATTCACCGGGCAGAAGCTGCTGCCATTTCCTACCCAGACTTTACCGCCACTTTGCAACAAGTTTGCCATCCAAATTGAGAGCGGGATAGTGGGATAGTGGGAGAGGGGGAGAGGGAGGAGTCCGAGATTTGGAGAGGGGAGAGCGGGAAAAATCCTCATTCTTCCTTCTTCCTTCTTCCTTCTATCCTTTACATCCGTTACATCCGTCGAGCGAATCCGTTGCCGAACTTCCCTCTTCCCTCTTCCTTCTTCCTTCTTCCTTCGTTTAAGAATCTTTACCTACAACTTGTTCTTTTAAAGAATCAATTTCCGTTAACAACTCTTGGCGATTAGAAGCCTTGAGCAGATACCGGTAAACAAACCAACCCGTATATCCCATGCCAATCAACTCAAAAACAGGAGCTACCAAAGGGACATCATTAAGAGCACCTAAAACTCCCAGCATTACCTTAATACTAATACCGCCTGCCAGAATTAAACCAACAGTTATGAGGGGCTTTTGGTAGTCAGCAAAAAAATTGGAGAGATAGGCTGGAAGTTCCGACAAAATTGTAATAACTTGGTCTTTAATATCTTGGAACTGGCTGGCCGTTGTTTCTGTGGTGGTCACTGTAGCCATGACCCCCGGTTTGTCCTCAACCAGATCTACTGTCACGACTTCAGTGATGGTTTGTGTCTCGTCCGAAAAGTTAGCTTGTGTCATTGAATACTTCCTCCGTTGTCAGGTAAAATTGCAGGCTGTGAATTGCTGCCAGTATAATTGTCCGGCAATTAGCACAGCATCCGCGCTGCAGGGACTAATTGATGAGACTAAGGCAGAGTTTCACAAATTGCAAGCAAAAATAACGATATGACTTGATTTTAAACAATTGCCTTCGCTGCCAAATCGGTCTTTTGACTCATTTTTTCACTTGAGCGAGGTCGATTTGATTCGGGCAAGGGCGTCCTTGTTCAAAGTCGGTGATATTGCCGATCGTGGTTTCGGCGATATTTTTCAAAGCTTCCTCGGTGAAAAAAGCTTGGTGTCCGGTAATCAGGACGTTAGGAAAAGTCAGCAAGCGCTGAAAAACGTCGTCTTGAATGACCTGATTTGACAAATCCTCAAAAAACAGATCCGTCTCTTGTTCGTACACATCTAAGCCGAGGTAGCCAATTTTACCCGACTTGAGCCCTTTGGTAACAGCTTTAGTGTCAATCAACTGACCGCGGCTGGTATTGATCAGCATCATCCCTGGTTTCATTTGCTCGATCGCCTCTGCACCGATTAAATGGTAAGTTTCCGGTATCAGGGGACAGTGGAGGCTGACAATATCAGAGGCGGCGAACAGTTCCGGGAGTGCGACGTATTCCATGCCTAGGGCGAGGCAATCTGGGTTTTGGTAAACATCGTATCCCAACAGGCGACACCCGAATCCGTGCAAAATTTGGGCAGTAATTGCGCCAATTCTGCCTGTTCCGACGATTCCCACCGTTTTGCCATGAAGGTCAAAACCCAACAAGCCATCTAGGGCGAAATTGCCTTCGCGGACGCGGTTGTAGGCCCGGTGGATTTTGCGGTTGAGGGACAAAATCAGAGCGACTGCGTGTTCCGCGACGGCGTAGGGAGAATAAGCCGGAACTCGGAGGAGAGTTAGATTTAAATCCTTCGCTGCTGCTAAATCGACGTGATTAAATCCGGCGGATCTCAGGGCCAGCAAGCGGACGCCTTTTTCGGCAATGCTAAGCAGCGTTTTCGCGTCCAAGGAGTCGTTCACGAACGCGCAAACGGCCGGAAATCCAGCAGCCAAAACGCTGGTTTCCAGGTTCAGACGCGGTTCAAAAAAAACTAAATCGTGTTTGCCGCCGACATTCGCTGCTTCCAGAAATGTGCGATCGTAGGATTTGGTGCTGAATACGGCTACCTTCATGATTTTTGCCTGCAAACCCAGTAATAGTTGGAAATTTTTTCCAGATCAACTCTAAATTTTACTAGAATACCGTTGCCCCAAACAACCCACTTTCCATGAGAAATATTGAATTTCGTAACAAGAGCCTCTCTGAAGAACACAATTTTTTAGCTTTAGGGCAACTCCTGCTTAATTTTTTGAATCTAATTGCTTAGACTGTAGTAAAGCGCGATCGTTAATTGCTAAATTTTTAGGACCAACTCAAATGCGTAAAAAAATCAAAACTATAATTTATGAAATTTTAGAAACCTCAGAAGCAAGCAATTTATACAGTTTAGCCGATGATGTTTTCATAACTTGTTTAATTCTGATCAACGTCGCAGCTTTTATTGCTTCTACTTCCCCCACATTGTCGCCAGAACACACATCGCTTTTGGTAAACATCGAAATTGTTTCCTCCTTAGTATTTACAATAGAATATATTTTAAGGCTGTGGGTGTCTACAGTCGATCGCAAATACAGCCACCCGCTTTGGGGAAGATTGAGATATGCTCTTACACCGCTAAGTTTGATAGATTTAATTTCGATCTTACCTTTTTACTTCTTGCTGTTATTTCCTAGTTTAAACTTCGTTAACTTAATTCGTGTTCTGCGCTTGTTGCGATTGCTGAAAATGAGCCGTTATTCAGAGTCAGTCAGAACTCTTGGAACAGTATTGTACGCTAAAAAAGAGGAGTTGATTGCCACTGCATTTGCAGTTTTTATTCTGTTAATATTTGCCTCTAGCATCATGTATTTTGTTGAATCCGAGGCACATCCCGAAGCTTTTGGCAGCATCCCCGATGCAATGTGGTGGGGAGTTGTGACATTAACTACTGTTGGTTACGGCGATATTTATCCAATCACTCCTTTAGGGAAATTGTTAGGAGCCATGTTAGCATTTTTGGGAATCGGAATTTTTGCATTACCTGCGGGGATAATTGCTGGGGGTTTTTCCGAGGAACTACAAAAGAGAAAGCAGGAAAAAAAGGCTGAAAATTTAGAGGAATTTGCGAATTGTCAATCGGTCAAAATGGTGGCCGAAATCGATGCTAGTTTTCAAGAAAAGCAAAGGGCGATCGCACTTCACATCGAAAGTTCATCAGACTTGATGAAAATGTGTGTTCAAACGGCGAAACAGAAGTTAGGAAGTGATTTTCAAAATGAACAAATTATTTGCGATTTAGCTATTCACCTGTACAATGAAGCCGTCCGCAAATTCGACCTGTAATTACAGATATACATTGCCTGTTATTGCTACCCCATCGTTACCATCGCTTGTAATTAGTAATGATTGCTTTATGTTATGAGTAATAGTCAATAGTTAATTACCAATCTGGTGGCAAATTGTAATATTCGAGAGTTGATTTGTCTGCCAGCAAATCTTGGGTTTTTCTGTCAATTTTTATCTCACCATCCGCCAAAACTAAAGCCCTTTGAGTCGTTTTTCCGATCCAATTCAAATTGTGAGAAGCGATCAAAATTACCTCGATCGGCAATTGGGACAAAACCTTAGCCAAGTGACGCCGCCACGAGGGATCTAGTCCGTTGGTCGGCTCGTCTAAGATTAAAATTGCCGGCTCTAATGCTAAAATTGCTGCCAAGGCTGCTAATCTTCTTTGACCTCCCGAAAGTTCGTGGGCCGAACGGTTGGCAAATTCTACTAAACCAAATTCGTCTAATAGGGCTAAAGCTCGATCGCGCGCAACTCCCGGCGGCACTCCGTAATTGCGCGGCCCGAACATGACATCCTCTAAAATAGTGGGCATAAATAGCTGGTCGTTAGCATCTTGAAAGCAAAATCCAATCTGCCTGCGCGCCTGGGATAACGTCGCCTCTTCCAACTTTTTTCCCTGCACTCTAATCTCGCCCGCTTGAGGGATTTTTAATCCGATCAAGTTTTCGAGCAAAGTGCTTTTACCAGCACCTGTCAGGCCGAGTAGAGCAACTCTTTCTCCTGGTTGCAAACTAAAAGAAATTCCCCGCAATATTGGCTTTTGATCGGGATAGCCAAATACTAAGTTTTCTACTTCGATTGTTGGCACAGATTTTAGTCTACTCAAGTTTTATTTGCCTCGATTTTAGGATTAAGAGTATTTAACCGCAGAGAGCACAGAGGGCGCAGAGAGGGGAAGGGAGAAGGCAAAAGGTAGAGGCATGAATTAATCAATTACCAATTACCAATTGCCCCTTCTAAATTACCACTTACCATAAGAAGCTATTGTTAATCCGGCTGCCATTACAATTGCTACTGTCAGCCAGAGTCGCTCTTTTGGTGTTGATTTTGATTCGGCAGGTAAAGCTCCTTGATACCCGCGAATTAGCATTGCTGCGTGTACTCTTTCTGCCCGATCGAGACTTCGCAAATAAAGCGCTCCGATCATGGAAGCACTGGCGTAGCGCAGCCATCCTCCGGTACCCGACAAGCCCCGGAGTTGGGCTGATATTTTCATGCGGTTGACTTCGGACAGCAGGATTTCTAAGTATTGTCCTGTTAAAAGTACAATTTCTTGCAAACCTGCTGGTAGGGGTAATCCTTTGAGGGCGATTCCGAAACTGTGGGGTGGCAAAGTTAGCAGAAAACTGTTCATAATTAGCAGGCAAATTAGGGAACGCAGCAACAAAAAACTGGCGCGTTCCCAACCTTGGGGCAGCACTAATAAGGACAGAAAAATCAATTCTGCTCCCAACAGTTGCGCTAGGGTTCGCACCGGAGCCCTGAGCCAAAACGACCAAAAAAGTGCGATCGCCCCATAAATTCCCAGCCACAGCCAAGCGCCTGTCTTCAGAAAACCCATGCCAATCACAATTGTGAGAGACACTCGCAATCGAAAAGGTATGGAGAGTTTAGACATCTTTAGGTTTTACCACCAACTGAGCAATCCCAAAAGCCGCGCCGAAGCTGAAGGCAGACCCTAAAAGTCCAGCAATGCTAGTACCAATAGGCTGTTCTTCTAATCCTTTAACTGTGTAATCTGCTAAAGGAGTGGGATTTTCGATCGCCACAGCTTCTTTATCTTTAAAGCCGTATTTTTCGGCTACCGCTTCTAACCCGTCAGGCCAACTTGAAGCAAATAGTGAAAGCACCCCGGAAATTAATAAAACTCCGATTACTGGCACTATCCATTTCTGCAATTGTGGCTGTTCTCCCGGCAGTAAATCCGGCCGCACTTTGACGAGATAAGTTAACACGCCGCCTGTAATTATCCCTTCGCCAATCCCAATTAAAATATGTACCCCTACCATTGCTGGCAATGCGATATTGAGTCCTACAGTACCAGAAATTGCCAATTGGATCGCCACACTAATCGAAGCAGCCACGACGCTGAGGCCAGCGGCAATACCCGCAGCTAGGGGCAAACGATTTCTAGAACCTCCCAAAAGTTGCTGCAATGGCTGCAACAGCCACCAGCCCACCCAAATGCCAACTAGCCCCATGTTAAAAATATTAGCTCCCAAGGCGGTGATGCCCCCGTCGGCAAACAAGACGCTTTGAATTATAAAAACTGTGCTCATCGCTAAAGTTGCCGCCCAAGGGCTCCCCAAAACGACGGATGCGAGCGCCCCTCCCAACAAGTGGCCGCTGGTGCCGCCGGCTACGGGAAAGTTGATCATCTGGGCTGCAAACACGAAAGCTGTGGTTAAGCCCATGATTGGGGCTTGTCGGAGTCCCAGACTGGCGCGGGTTCGATTTAGGGCAACTGCGATTGCTGCTGCGCTTGCTATGCCGGTGGCAATGGCTACTGGCGGTGAAAGAAAACCATCAGGTATGTGCATTGATGTATCCAAACGAGAGAAGTTCCAGCCCTTTAGTCAACTATTTTTTACAAAAATTTACTATCCCCTGTGGGGGTATTTCTGCGATCGAGCGATCGGGGGAGTTGCGGCGGGCGATCGCTTATGGGATATAGATTAGCGCCTCATGGGCAGAATTTCGAGGATGAGAAATTTTACATTAAATAATCCTGAAGAATTATTCGGATAACCGACCACCCGCACATTCAAGCTTTTTGATAAGAATTATCAATGTTTGTTTACAGATTCAACTGCCAAATGTATTTACCATCAAGCTCAAGCAAGAATTTAAAAAAAATATCAAGAAAAAACTGAAAATCCCTAATTGGTTTTATTCCCACTCTTGAGAAGAGCTTACATTAAATTTTTGACAATCAAGCATCCAGGATACAAGCCCCGGATTCATTCCGAAAGCAGAATCAGGACCCAGAAATAAAAAACCTGTATCCGATGAAACTTGCCGAACGTATTTATCTCGCGCAAGTCAATGCTTTAATCTAAAATCTAAAATCTAAAATCTAAAATCGATTGACTTTTCCCATCGCAATGTGGCGCGTTAGGGAACATCTCATATTTGTAAAAACACTTCTTCTGGCTCCTTCCTTCTTCCTCTTCCCTCCTGCCTCCTGCCTCCTGCCTCCTGCCTCCAAACTCCAATTTTTAGCTTTGCTGCTTTCATTGAGATGCTCCCGCGCGTTAGCCAAAAATAAATGTTTCGCGGTTTTCATGTCAAGTCTTTGACAATGGAGAGGCAAAATCCCGCTAATGCTGTTGCTAAGGGGTGGCCTAACCAGCTATTGCGAGTAACAGTCCGCTTCCGGCTGCAAATAATTCCAGTTTAGCTGTTGACAACCCCAAAAATTTGCCTGACAAGTCTCCAGAGGTTGTACCTTTCACTAATATGTCTACTGAAACGGCTATGGCAAGTAGGGCTACAGATAATACTCTCCAAGCTGTACCTGTATCAGCAGCCCAGCAGAAAGTTTAGGCGGTAGATGGAACAAATCAGACAGCAGAAATTACGGCGTAAAACTAGATGAGTTAACTCTGAAACTGTACGATCGCATCGATGGAAGTTGGCAAACTAGCCCTACATTCAATCAAAATCTAGTCTATCGAGTCAGTACAAGTCAAGATGGGGCGATGGCGTTCCGCCCCGCAAGCTACGGCAATTTCGAGCCCCTCAATCAACCAGCCAAGGATTACACCAAAGAAACTCCTTTGCCAAATCTCCTCAAATCTCCCGAAACTAGCAGCAACAATGCAGCACCAGTCGCTAAGTTTACTGTAGTGTTTGATCCTACAGGAACCTTAGAAGTTAACCCCTAGCTCACATACAACATCTCTCCGGTAAGGCGCGCCATCAGCACCTTACTTTTCCTTTTTAACTTAAATGTGCTATTATAAACAGCGCCCTCTAAGGCATTCTACCTCTAAAACAACAAATGAAAGAACTTGACGAGAAAAAAACCCAGGAACTGCTATGCACCATCATGGAATGGGAACTTGCAGGTGTCGTGCGCTATACCCACTATTCACTAATGGTGACAGGGCCAAACCGGATTCCCATCGTGCAGTTTTTTAAAGCACAAGCAACGGAATCTCTACTCCACGCCCAACAAGCAGGAGAAATTCTCACCGGTTTAGAGGGACACCCCAGTCAGAAAATTGCTCCCATCGAAGAAACCTACAAACACTCGGTGAAAGACTTGTTAGAAGAAAGTTTAAATCACGAGAAAAAAGCCCTCAAAAAGTATAAGTCTTTACTTGAAGTCGTGACCAACTCCAGCGTTTATTTGGAAGAATATGCCCGAAATCTAATTGGGCAAGAAGAATTACACCAAGTAGAACTGAAAAAAATGCTCCGGGATTATAGTTGATTTAATCATTAGTTAATTGTGATTGGTTATGGGTTATTGGTTATTGGTTATTTCCAATGACCAATGACCAATGACCCATGCCCCATGACCATGCCCCATAATTATAAAAAATGAATTTTAGTGAAGCAATACCAACTTTTGTAATTACCCTGCGCGAAGGCGTAGAAGCCGCCTTAGTCGTCGGAATTGTACTAGCTTGCCTCAAAAAAGCCGAGCAAAGTCACCTCAATTCTTGGGTTTATGCAGGTGTCGCAGCCGGCATTGGTGCTAGCGGTTTGGTGGGTGTTTTATTCAATGGATTGCTCGCAGCACTATCAACATCCCAGCAGCCTTACGCACCAGTCATTAAACAGCTATTAGAGGGCGTATTGGGAATTGTGGCGATCGCAATGCTAAGCTGGATGCTAATTTGGATGACTCAGCAAGCGCGGTTTCTCAAAGCTGAAGTTGAAGGAGCAGTTACAGCCGCTTTGACAGAAAATAGCAATGCCGGCTGGGGCGTATTTGGCTTAATTTTTATTGCGGTACTACGCGAAGGTTTTGAAACAGTTATATTTGTCAGCGCTCAATTTCAACAAGGTTTGAGTCCCGCTTTAGGTGCTTTGGGCGGTTTGACTGGGGCGGCAATCATTGGCGCGCTACTGTTCAAGTGGGGTGTCAAAATTGATATCCGCCTGTTTTTCAAGTTTATGGGGATTTTGTTGTTGTTAATCGTGGCAGGTTTGGCAGTATCTGCACTCAAGCATTTTGACCAAGCCGCTGGGATTTTGTCGCAGATGAATAGCAAGTATGCAGCGATTTGTGTTTATTACGATCGCCTCGCACCACTCCACTCTTGTATTTTAGGGCCGATGGTGTGGAATGCAGCGGAAATTTTGCCCGATCGGGAATTTCCGGGAGTCGTTCTCAAAGCACTATTTGGATACAGAGATCGACTTTATCTCGTCCAAGCAGCCGCTTACACAATATTCTTAGCCACCATCGGCGGTCTTTATTTCCAAAAACTAGGCTCTAAGGCGACTGTTCCCAACAAAAATAGTCAGCCAGAAGGATAGCAAACTCGCCCTCAGTAGGTATGTATGCAAGCGGTTGTTATCGGTTGTTTTGCTGATGCCAGGGCGAGAAAAAAATTAGCCCCACAGGCAAAAATTTGACCAAAAATTGTCAGGTTGCGGGATTGATTATTTGACTTTTATATGATATCATTTAATAATGGCAATATCGTTTATTTATTTTATAAATACTCATATTATTATTATTTAATAATACGGTCAATACCCGAAAAAAGCAAGCCCTACCCTCTCAAAAAACACAAAAATTTTATAAGCAAAATTAACTAACTTAAAAAAATTACAGTTAACGGTTAACAGGGTTATGCAAAACGCCGACTACCGGTAGGGCGATCGTGTGAAGCCCCAAGCGCACCCTGCAAAAGTTAAGGCGGTTCTTGCCGACCCCAAATCTGCCCCCAGCAAGATTTTTGCCCAACAGTTTTCTGATAAGCGCTCTTAGGGCTTATAATTAGTACAAGAATATTTACAGAGTCCCGAAAGTTCTTAATCAACCTTATAATCCTTAGTCAGGAACCTCAGCCTAAAGGCATGAGGCTTGAAAGAGAAATCTAACAAGCCATCCTGACCAGCTTAAGTCTTTACTGACTACGTTTTTTGGGTCACGATACCGGAGAATGCGAAGCTAGTTTTCCGCTCTATCGCTTGCAACTAAACAGTCTTAAGGTCACTGAGACAGTGTTGCTAGCTTAACAAGCTCACTAAACATTAGCGAAGCTAACTTTACCCCAGAAATGGGAGTTTGAGGCAACCATACCTCACGGGAGGGGCAACCATACCCCTCCACCCCGCGAGGGGATTCAAATTAAATGTAAAGCCGTGCTAAAAGCACGGGGTTTCTACCCATTTTTATGATGAAGCTTAAAATTAAAAAATTGTTCGTTAAAGTTACCTGGAACCCCCAGAAGGCTGTAGGATCTGCCATTCGGTTAGCGGTGAGATAAATAATGATGCCTCGGATACTTGTTATTGATGATGACGCGGCGATCGCCGAACTCGTAGCCGTCAACCTAGAAATGGCTGGCTACGAAGTCACCCAGGCAGAAGACGGCATCAAAGGTCAGGCACTAGCCATACAACTGCTCCCCGACCTGATCATGCTAGACCTCATGCTGCCTAGAGTAGACGGATTCACCGTATGTCAGCGTTTGCGGCGTGACGAGCGCACCTCAGACATTCCCGTCTTGATGTTGACAGCCTTAAGTCAAACTCAAGACAAAGTAGAAGGCTTCAACTCCGGCGCCGACGACTACCTGACCAAACCATTTGAACTAGAAGAGATGCTAGCCCGAGTGCGAGCTCTACTAAGGCGCACAGACCGCATCCCCCAAGCTGCCAAACACTCCGAAATCCTGAATTACGGCCCGCTGACCCTTGTCCCCGAAAGGTTTGAAGCTGTTTGGTACGATCACACAGTCAAACTGACCCACCTAGAGTTTGAGTTGCTGCACTGCTTGCTTCAGCGCCACGGTCAGACAGTCTCTCCCAGCGAAATTCTCAAAGAAGTGTGGGGTTACGACCCCGACGACGACATCGAAACTATTCGTGTACACATCAGACACCTGAGAACCAAGATGGAACCAGATCCCCGCCATCCTCGGTACATCAAAACCGTATACGGGGCTGGTTATTGCCTGGAGTTACCCAACAACGAACAAGTAGCTGAAGAAACCAAATCCTCTGCTTGAGCTAGCCCGCCAGATGCAACAAGCAGTTAAAAATCCCGCTAGAAAAGCCTGAGAGCATTTGCTCTCAGGCTTGCTTGTTTGGAGTTTGAGTGAATATGTCAACAAGTAGCCATTAACTCTCTTGATTTGGAAAAAAACAATCCTGCACCCCCCTCTAACCGCAGGGCGGTTTCATTCTCTTGTAGGGGCTGCCCCCCGTGGCTGCCCCCATGTCTGAAACTGTGAAATCGTCTGTGGGGGGTAGGCACGGGGAGTAGGGGTAGCACTACCCCTACAAAATCGCGATTTTCGTGAGAATGAAACCGCCCTGCCTCTAACCGTACTTTTAGAGAAGCTTGTCCATAGGAAAGTACCGGATTTCTTTTTCCACCTTGTCTTTTTCGAGAGGATTCGATAGCTACTTAAACAATACTCTAGCCATAATACTCTTTAATAATATTATTTATCAATAAATTTAGAGGTATTCTTTTAGCTGCTATTTTTGCTAACGAGAGGCCCAACTCCGATCAAGCGCCAAAAACAGTCATAATCGTGATAAAACGATGTTTTTTCCTACTGATTTACATACCAGAACTCAAATCAGTGAAAATTTTTCTCAAATACCCCTTGACTAAAATACTAAAATTGTTGATTATCTATATCAATAACCTGCGATCGCTTAAAACTCCACTGACATCTTTCTCAAGAGGTAAATCGCCGTGACCAGCATGGCAAAATCCTTCCCAGCCGAAGGAAAATCATTTCCCTGGTGGGTCGGCAACGCCCGCTTAATCAACCTTTCGGGCCGTTTGCTCGGTACCCACGTCGCCCATGCCGGCCTCATCGTCTTCTGGGCGGGAGCCTATACCCTATTGGAGCTTTTCCGCTTTAACCCAGAATTGCCCATGTACGAACAAGGCTTAATGTTGTTGCCAAACCTAGCCAGACTCGGCTTGGGCGGGGGTGCGGGAGGCAAAATTGTCGATACTATCCGTACTTCCCCGTTAGGGCGATTCACCTCTTTCTCGGCTTCGGCGGCATCTTTTACTCCCTCAAAGGGCCAGCCACCCTCGAAGCAAGAACTTTTTTCTTTGGCTACACATGGAAAGACGCAGACAAAATGACCACCATCTTGGGCATCCGCCTAGTTTTGCTGGGTGTCGCTACCTTCTTGTTGGTGGCCAAAGCTATGTATTTTGGTGGTTTATGACTGTCTTTTTCTAATAGTTATGTATTGCCACTTTGATTATTTTTGTAGAGTCTGTCCGTAACATTGCCAGAAGGAGTGCATCAAATCAAGGGCTTGTATCCAATTCCTTGTTATTGGGATTTTTTTACTAACGACTACCGCCTCACATTTACAGTGCGCCCGTGCGTTGCTTGTACTGAAGATGCGGTTGCACTGACTGACTTTGAACCTAAGACTTGTTTTATCAATGCTTATCCGCAACATTGCTATAAACTTCACAAAAATTACGCAGAAATACCGAAAACAACTTTTTCAGTTCCACTTTTAGCAAAGGGGATAGGTGGCTAGCAGATTACCCTGGACTAAAGGGGGAGTCTAGATTTATATGGATTATCACGGAAAATATACTTGAGGAGCCTCTAAAAAATAGCACGAATAAATAACAGATAATCCATGACAATCCTCGTTCAACTATTTTATTTTTTCCGACATGAATTTATACAGTGCTAACTCACTCAAAGTCGAACTCAACCAAAAAGGCTGCCGCCTGACTCCCCAGCGAGAAACTATTTTGAGTGTCTTTCAAAATCTACCGCAAGGCAATCATTTAAGTGCGGAAGAATTATACAAGACATTGCAGAATAAAGGAGAACGAATAGGCTTGTCTACTGTCTACCGAACGCTGCATTTATTAGCCAGGATAGGAATTTTGCGTGAACTAGAATTAGCAGAAGGACACAAACATTACGAACTGAATTTTCCCGAATTGCACCACCACCACCATCTGGTTTGCATTCAGTGTCACAAAACCTTTGAATTTAGCGATGAATCGATTTTAAAAATTGGCAAAAAGCAAGTTGAAAAAGCTGGGGTAGAACTGCTTGACTGTCAATTAACTGTGCGTGCGGTTTGTTTGGAAGCGCTACGGGAGGGATGGCCTTCTTTGGTACCCAGCAATTGGTTGTGTCCCAGATATCATTCAGAAATGGAGGAAGAAATTAGTTGATTTGGATGCAATACACTTCCGTAATTGGTAATTTGTGCTTTTTTATTCGTTATGAGCTGTTAGTTATTAGCACCTAAAAATAACCAATGACAACTGACAACAGACGGCTGACTGCTGAATTCACTTTTGCAATTAAGCAACCTCAGAAGAATCGCAACGTTGGTGTTCCATCCGAAATATGTTAGCGTACAAACTAGCAACAATCTGTTTGCCTTCCTGCGTCAACTGCAAGTAACCGAGAGATTCACTGATGTGAGGATAAATCCCGCTCCAGTAAAACTTAGAGTAGCTTTGCAGCAAGTCGCCCGGATGTCGATAGCCCAAAAGTTTAGTAGCACCGCTTTCTTCCAACTCGTAAAAGAGCGCGCCAATTTTCTGCAAATATTGCGGGTTGCTGAGCTGACCTATCAAGTCAGCACCGCGAACTAAACTAGAGTAATTAACTGCATCCTCGTCAGTGTTGCCGTCAAGCACCGAGAAACGAGTCTGTTCTATGTTCTGCTTAATTATCTCAGCATTAATTAGCTTGTGGTTGCCGAAGCGCTCGTCAATAAACAATTTAGCTCGGTCAACTCGGTAAGGAGCTAGGCTGGCCGCCGTTGCACCGGGAGTAAGTGCAATTCTCATGCCATCTTTTCCTGTAGCATACAATCCTTCTGATTCTTGGTCTTGCCGGCAAACTCCTTTGACATATCCGATGTCTTGGCACAGCAAAGAAATGATGAAGTGCAGCCAATCTTCGCAGGAAACTCCGCCCTTGCGAATGTGTTTTCCCCGCAAGATTTCTTGACCGACTAAGCTAATGCAAATGGCGTGTTCTACATTGTGATAAAGAGCGTCGCTGTTGGCGATGTTTTCTAACGCCATTGCCCCCACCCAGGCAATAATGTCAGCATAGTCTGATTTGTAGCCTCCGTAAGTGCGGCTGTAACCGTTCTGAAGTTGTTCGATGAAAGCCTCGATCAGAAGTTCTGTAGAATTAAACATACCCTATCCTTTTACCTTAATATTGCCTTTCCACAGGGGTGGATCTATTTGGGAGTCCTCTAAATTTTATGGATGAGATTTTAGCTCACAACTCCTGCACCCCGTGTGTGTTGTGATCTGTGGATGGCAAGTGGGTAGCAATCTCAAAACTCATTGACGCAGCTACGCCCGGGGACTTACGAAGCAATCTCGCGCCCTGACTCAAAACTCCGAAGCAACTCAGTCCATCACTGACACCCATCCCCGCCGTACTGCATACAGCAGCCTGCTAACAATTTTTCGATCCTCTGAACTTTTTAAACTGTGAGAATTAATTGCGTATTGAATTTGCTGGAACACAGTGCGATCGATCTTACCGGATTTCCAAATGTTCAAGTAAAGTTCGGAAATTGTATATTCAGGAATATAAGCTTTGGTTGTCATCTGCTGTCAACTCAATGTATATTTCTTATTGTCCGGTAATTTTAGATAACTTTATGTGATGTAGATCGGCTATAGACTGTGATGCGATCCCAGGCTGGAGTTAATGCGCCTCTCCTCACAATGGTAATTCGATCGCAATATCGCGCTTTTGCGATCGTCATAAATTTTGCTGACGGCTGTGACAATCATCATAGTTGCGCCTAAATTATAGGATGTCACATACCATTCTCCCGTTGCGCTCGCCCCCTCCCAACTTGCAGCAAGGAAGGAAGTTTGAGCGCGGGTCGCGCAAATTTCTTGCCAAAGAAACACGCGTCGTGTACAATACAGAGTCTGGTATCCTCACTTACCCATAATTATTTTCATTCATCCCGTCCCCCCAGAGGGGAAGGGACTTTCAGTGCGGATACAGCCAAATCACTATATTCAGCAAAAAGCTAGAAATGCCGTAACTCATGCCCACTATTCAGCAACTCATCCGTTCAGCACGGGAACAAACGCAGAAAAAAACCAAATCGCCAGCTCTCAAGAGTTGCCCGCAGCGCCGCGGAGTTTGCACCAGAGTGTACACGACCACCCCGAAAAAACCCAACTCGGCGCTGCGGAAGGTGGCTCGGGTACGGCTGACCTCTGGTTTTGAAGTCACCGCCTACATCCCAGGGATCGGTCACAACTTGCAAGAACACTCGGTAGTAATGATCCGAGGCGGTCGGGTAAAAGATTTGCCAGGAGTTAGATACCACATCATTCGGGGTACATTAGACACCGCTGGGGTGAAAGACCGCAAGCAGGGTCGTTCCAAATACGGGGCCAAGCGTCCTAAAGAGAAAAAATAACACGGAACTCGCCCGATCGTCGGGGTTGGGAAGCAAAAATAGATCTGATCGCGCCGCTCAATTGCACGCTCGATCGTCATAAATCGAAATGTGATCCCAAAACCCCAAACTCAATCATTCAAAATCAAAAATCCCAAATAGAACTATGTCTCGCCGCACAGTTATTCAAAAACGTCCAGTTCCACCAGATCCAACCTACAACAGCCGGTTGGTAAGCATGATGGTGAGACGGATCATGCAGCACGGCAAAAAATCCGTTGCCTCCAGCATCGTCTACGACGCCCTCAAAACCATCCAAGAACGCACAGGGGCTGAACCGTTAGACTTGTTTGAAAAAGCAGTCAAAAACGCGACACCCCTGGTCGAAGTCAAAGCCCGCCGGGTAGGTGGCGCCACCTACCAAGTGCCAATGGAAGTGCGTTCCGATCGCGGTACCACCCTCGCCCTCCGCTGGCTGATCAGATTTGCCCGCGCCCGCACCGGCCGCTCGATGGCAGCCAAGCTAGCCAACGAACTGATGGATGCAGCTAACGAAACAGGGAGTGCTATTCGCAAGCGCGAAGAAACTCACAGGATGGCTGAAGCTAACAAGGCTTTTGCTCACTACCGCTACTAACTGCAACAACTGGCATGGAGAAGAGCGCGATCGTGCGGTATAAAAGCATCGGGTGAGAAATTGGAAAGTGTAATAAGTTTTGAGTGTTGAGATTGCTTCTCTTGGCGCAGTTGCGATTGGTGAAGCAAACTCAAAACTCTCAAAATCAAAATTCATGCACTCAAAATTCATGCACTCTCTGAATCCTCCATGTCGCATCCTTAATATTTTTGTAAACAAATCTTGCAAAAAATATTAAAATGTAACAATAAGCTCCAGAGACTTTTGTAAGTCACTGGGGAGTGCAAAATAGGGTTACTGTGTAGTATAATAGTATTATAACAGCAACACAAGATTAAGGAGGTAGCTGTGGCACGTACCGTCCCGCTAGAAAAAACTCGCAACATCGGCATCGCAGCCCACATAGACGCGGGCAAAACAACAACAACTGAAAGAATTCTGTTCTATTCAGGCATGGTTCACAAAATGGGTGAAGTGCACGAGGGAACAGCAGTCACTGACTGGATGGAGCAAGAGCGGGAGCGGGGAATTACGATTACTGCCGCTGCTATCACCACCAGTTGGAAAGATTACAAAATCAACATCATCGACACTCCCGGACACGTAGACTTCACGATCGAAGTCGAACGCTCGATGCGAGTGCTCGACGGAGTGATCGCAGTGTTCTGCTCGGTAGGGGGAGTGCAGCCGCAATCCGAAACAGTTTGGCGACAGGCCGATAGGTACAAAGTACCGAGGATCGTGTTCGTCAATAAAATGGATCGGATGGGGGCAAACTTCTACAAAGTCTACGGCCAAATTCGCGATCGCATGAGAGCGAACGCCGTACCCATCCAAATCCCGATCGGCAGTGAAGAAAACTTCCGGGGAATTGTAGACTTAGTGCACATGAAAGCCTATATCTACAACAACGACACGGGAACCGACATCGAGGAAGTAGAAATCCCCGATGAAGTAAAGGATCTAGCCGTAGAATACCGCACCAAGCTGATCGAGTCGGTAGCAGAAACCAACGACGCCCTCACGGAGAAATACCTCGAAGGCGAAGAGTTAACGGAAGACGAAATCCGCTTGGCCCTGCGTCATGGCACTGTCGAAGGTACGATCGTCCCCATGTTGTGCGGTTCGGCATTCAAAAACAAAGGCGTTCAGTTGTTGTTGGATGCAGTCATCGACTATCTGCCGTCGCCCTTGGAAGTTCCTCCCATACAAGGACTCCTGCCCAACGGCGACACAGCAGAGCGGTTTGCCGACGACAACGCCCCCCTGTCAGCTCTGGCATTCAAAATCATGGCTGACCCCTACGGTCGCCTGACCTTTGTTCGCGTCTACTCCGGTATCCTCAAAAAAGGAACCTACGTCCTGAACTCCACCAAAGACAAAAAAGAGCGGGTTTCTCGCCTAATTGTACTCAAAGCGGACGATCAGATAGAAGTTGAGGAACTCCGAGCCGGAGACTTGGGAGCAGCCTTGGGTTTGAAAGACACCTTCACCGGCGACACCCTTTGCGAAGAAGGAGCGCCAGTGATTCTGGAATCTCTGTTTATTCCAGAGCCAGTCATCTCGGTGGCTGTCGAACCCAAAACCAAACAAGACATGGAGAAGCTCTCCAAAGCCCTCCAGTCGCTCTCGGAAGAAGACCCCACCTTCCGAGTCAACGTTGACCCAGAAACCAACCAGACAGTCATCGCCGGTATGGGCGAACTGCACCTGGAAATCCTGGTTGACAGGATGCTGCGGGAATTCAAAGTAGAAGCGAACGTGGGTCAGCCACAAGTAGCCTACCGCGAAACCATTCGCAAATCCGTCCGCGCCGAAGGTAAATTTATCCGCCAAAGCGGCGGTAAAGGTCAGTACGGTCACGTCGTGATCGAACTAGAACCCACCGAAGTCGGAAGCGGCTTTGAATTTGTCTCCAAAATTGTTGGTGGCACTGTACCCAAAGAGTACATCGGCCCAGCAGAACAAGGGATGAAAGAAGCGTGCGAATCAGGTATTGTAGCAGGATATCCCGTGATTGACCTCAAAGCTACTATGGTAGACGGGTCTTTCCACGATGTAGACTCCTCAGAAATGGCATTTAAGATCGCCGGTTCAATGGCGATCAAAGAAGCCGTGATGAAGGCGTCTCCAGTGCTGCTAGAGCCTATGATGAAAGTAGAGGTGGAAGTTCCCGAAGATTACATCGGGAACGTCATCGGAGACCTCAACTCGCGTCGGGGTCAGATCGAAGGTCAAGAGACGGATCAGGGGATAGCTAAAGTTTCTGTAAAAGTTCCACTAGCAGAAATGTTTGGTTACGCCACCGACATCCGCTCGAAAACCCAAGGTCGAGGCATCTTCACAATGGAATTCAGCCATTACGAAGAAGTGCCGCGAAACGTGGCTGAAGCCATTATCGCTAAGAACAAAGGGAACTAATGATTTTGGATTTTAGATTTTGGATTTTGGATTGAATCCAAAGTCTAGAATCTAAAATCTCAAGTCTAAAATCGCTAAAAGAAACAAGGAACAGATCAAGAATGGCACGCGCAAAATTTGAACGGAATAAACCCCACGTAAACATCGGCACGATCGGTCACGTTGACCACGGCAAAACAACTTTGACCGCCGCGATTACGATGACTCTCTCTGCACTAGGTCAAGCAAAGGCTAAGAACTACGCCGACATCGACGCTGCGCCTGAAGAAAAAGCACGGGGTATTACGATTAATACTGCTCACGTGGAATACGAAACCACAGGTCGGCACTATGCCCACGTAGATTGTCCCGGACACGCTGACTATGTGAAAAACATGATCACCGGTGCAGCTCAAATGGACGGCGGCATCCTAGTAGTGTCAGCGGCAGACGGCCCCATGCCTCAAACTCGCGAACACATCCTGCTAGCTAAGCAAGTTGGCGTTCCCAGCTTGGTTGTCTTCTTGAACAAAGAAGACATGGTGGATGATGCTGAACTGTTGGAATTGGTAGAACTGGAAGTTCGCGAACTTTTGAGCTCTTACGATTTTCCGGGCGATGACATCCCCATCGTCACAGGTTCGGGATTGAAAGCTCTCGAAGCGATGCTTGCTAATCCCAAGACTGTCAAGGGCGAAAATGAGTGGGTTGACAAAATCTACAAGCTGATGGAAGAAGTAGATGCTTACATCCCCACCCCAGAACGCGAAGTTGACAAGCCTTTCTTGATGGCAGTTGAAGACGTATTCTCGATTACTGGTCGGGGTACTGTCGCCACAGGCCGGATCGAACGTGGAACTATCAAAGTCGGCGAAACAGTCGAATTGGTGGGTCTTAAGGACACTCGCAGCACTACAGTGACTGGTGTAGAAATGTTCACCAAGTCTCTGGAAGAAGGTTTGGCCGGCGACAACGTTGGTCTACTGCTACGGGGGATTTTAAAGGCGGATATTGAACGCGGAATGGTGATTGCCAAGCCGAAAAGCATCCTCCCTCACACTCAGTTTGAATCTGAAGTGTACATCCTCAAGAAGGAAGAAGGCGGTCGGCACACGCCCTTTTTCTCTGGCTATCGCCCTCAATTCTACGTCCGTACCACTGACGTGACCGGCACGATCGCACAATTCACGGCTGATGACGGTACTGAAGCAGAAATGGTGATGCCCGGTGACCGGATCAAAATGACGGTTGAGTTGATTCACCCGATCGCGATCGAACAAGGAATGCGCTTCGCTATCCGCGAAGGCGGCCGCACCGTCGGCGCCGGCGTTGTTTCCAAAATCCTCAAGTAGGACTCGCATAACAGCTTAAATAGCAGAAAAGCCGCCAAATGTCAATAGGCTTTTCTGCTATTTAGTGAGTAGTGAGTAGTTATAGGTTAGTGGCCAGTTGTTAGTAGTTATGGGTTAAATGTTCAATAACAAATAACAAATAACAAATGACTGATGACTAATGACTAATGACTAATGACTAAAAATAAACTGAACCTCGAAAATTCAAGAAACAAAAATGGCAACAATTCAACAACAAAAAATTCGCATCCGCCTCAAAGCTTTCGATCGCCGAATTCTAGACGCATCCTGCGAAAAGATTGTAGATACAGCAAATCGGACAGCAGCCACAGCGATCGGCCCGATTCCCCTACCGACAAAACGGCGGATTTACTGCTTGCTGCGATCGCCCCACGTAGACAAAGATTCTCGCGAACACTTTGAAACCCGCACGCACCGCCGCATCATCGACATTCACCAGCCATCGGCCAAAACAATTGACGCTTTGATGAAACTGGATTTGCCAGCCGGCGTAGATATCGAAGTCAAGCTGTAGATTGACTCATCGGAAACTCGGAAAGAAGGAACAATGGAAAAATACATTGTTCCTTCTTTTTTATGAAAGTTCGTTATTAGTTTAAAGTGAACATTGCCGGAGTAATAGAACTAGCTGATGAGTCAGTCAGAGATGCTAAAACTGCCCCAGTGCTAACAAGACGGATCAGGGTATCCCGGGCTTGAGTGCCTGTACCTTGGGTAATAGTTAACTGCTCAAATTTGAGGCCGCCTGCTAATTCTAATAAGTCTTGGCCCATAGTAAAATCTGCGATCGTATCAGTTCCATTTCCAGGCGTTAAAACAAAAGTATCGCGTCCTTTACCACCATTGAGCAAGTCGTCACCCGCACCTCCATTGAGAATATCATTGCCTTTACCGCCAAAGAGAATGTCATTGCCTTTGCCACCATTGAGCAAGTCGTCATCGGCATCTCCATTGAGAGTATCACTGCCTTTACCGCCAAAGAGAATGTCCTTGCCTTTGCCAGCAGAAACCAAGTCATTGCCTTTGCCACCCCACAGAGTATCATTGCCTTGACCGCCAGAGAGAGTATCGTTCCCTTGATTACCATTGAGGGAATTGTCGCCGGAGTTGCCATTGAGTAAGTCATTGCCTTCAGTGCTCATGACTGTATTGTTCCCAGTCGTACCAGAAAAAGGCAGGGAATACTGCAAGCCAAAGTCAGCAGCAAGTGCGTTACTGTCGCGACGCAAAACGTTGGAATCGAAATGACGTTCGTACATTTCTCCATAGTTCCCTACTGCTTTGATAGCCTTCGCAGCAAAGTCCTTTGGCAAACCTAGCGCTTCACCTATATTCCCTTCCAACCCTAAGAATTGTCGAATGGCGGAGTTAGAGTTATTCGCGGGGTTGTCGTCAGTATTCTGGGTGATTAACTCCTCAATATTGGCTGAAGTAATGTCATATTCTTCTGCTTGAACTAAGGCATTATAAACCCAACGTACTACATCTGCCCACTTGGATTGATTTTCGTCAGTTATTAAGCCCAAAGGTTCTTTAGAAAGAACTTCATCGAGAATCCGATGCTGTGCGGGATTGGATAAGGTAGGAATTCGGGCACTGATAATAGTCAGGTCACTTGAGACAGCATCTATTTCTCCTTTGTCGTAAGCTGCAAACATTTCATCATTGGTTGCAAACTTAACAGGGATAAACGTACCCCCGTATTTGCTTAAAGAATCTTGGAGGTTTTGTAAAGAAGTGGCTCCTTCCAAAATACCAACTCGGCGACCATTGAGAGCCGGTAAAACGCTTATACCGCTATTATCCCTGACTAAAACACCTTGTCCGGTGTAAAGATAAGTCGGACTAAAATCAACACCCAAACTCGCATCGCGCACAAGGTTTTGAGTTATTCCCATTGCTGAGACATCAACCACACCATTAGCAGTATTGGCGAAACTATCCTTAAACGACTGAACCTCAATTTCAAGCTTAGTAGGATCGCCAAATAAAGCCGCAGCAATAGCACGTCCTAAGTCAACATCAAAGCCCACATATTCGCCATTCGCTTGCTTCACGGCAAAGCCGGGGTTGTTACCGGGAAGTCCTAGCTTCAGGGTACCGCGCTGCACTACTTCTGCCAGCAGGTTGCGATCGTCGTTATCAATTAAAGTCGCATCAACCTTAGTACCAGAGAACGGTGGAGAATACAACAAACCTCCCTCATTCCAGAGGAGATTGCGATCGCGATCTACCCCAGGGAAGTGACGATCGTATATTTCTGCGTAGTTGCCAACTTGTTTGATAACGTTTACTGCGAAATCATTGGGAAGCCCCAGAGAAGCTCCTAAATCGTCTTCTAAGCCCAGGAAACGACGAATCGCAGGACTGGAGTCATTATTCGGATTCTTATCAGTATTAGCGGCAATAATTTTGTCAATGTTTTCAGAGCTAATCCCAAATTCTTCCGCTTGAATCGGGACGTAATTAACCCAGCGCACCACATCAGCCCATTGCGAGTCATTTTCTGGTAAGGCCAGGGCAATAGGTTCTTTGGAGAATTCTACGTCTAACAGACGGTGATTTTCTGGGTCAGCGAGGCGCTCCAGAATCAGGGCGCGGTCAGTGGCGTAGGCATCAATTTCACCTCGCTCGTAGGCGGCGACAACTTGTTCAAGGGTGTCAAACAATTTGGGTGTAAACTTAACCCCTTCAGGGCTTAATTGATTTTGTAAATCGTCTAATGAGTTAGTGCCTTCAATAAGGCCAATGGTACGGTTCTGGAGGTCTAAAGCATTCTCAATGCCGCTATCTTTGCGAACGACGACCGCTTGGTAATCGTAGAAGTAAATTGGACTGAAATCGATGTTATCCTCTGCATCCGCTCCTAGGTAGTGGGTAGAGCGTTGAGCAGCGATGTCTACATTCCCATCCGCTACCTGTTCAAAGGCTTCTTCAAACGTGGTTGTTACCCGTTCTACTTTGCTAGCATCCCCAAATAACGCTGCCGCCAAAGTACGGACAAATTCAAAGTCAAATTCTGACCCAGAAGAAGACGTGCCGAGTTTAATTTGACCCCGCTTGATAATGTCATCAAGAATCGTCTTTTCTGGATTTTTTACTAAATCGGGATTCGCAACACTGGGGGTGGCTTGAGTGGGCACTTCAGCCGCAGCCCCAGCCTTGGCAGACTGTGCTGTGGGTGCGTCTACAATTTCAAGGATTTCACCTAAGTTAGGAAAGTTATTGTAGGTTTGTCCGTTGTTTTGAATCAGCGCGATTTCTTGTCCCTTGAATTCCAGAGTCCCAGCTAGGACGCTAAAGTCGGCTAGGGATTTAGTATTAAACCCAGTAGCGGAGATTTGGATTTTATCTCCTTGGGTGGGGTCAAAGTCGAGGATTAAGTCGCCGCCGTCGGAGGGTGCGTTGAAGTAGAAGACATCGGCACTGTCTCCGCCATTGAGTAAGTCCACACCCGCACCGCCTGTGAGGATGTCTTGTCCCGCGTCACCCACTAACCAATCGTTTTCTTCGTTGCCTTCGAGGGTATCGTTGCCGAGACCGCCTTCTAGTAAGTCGTTTCCGGTGTTTCCTTTCAGTTGGTCATCGCCGGCATTTCCTTGCAGTTGGTCGTTTCCTTCATTTCCTTCCAGGGTGTCGTTTTCTGCACCGCCTGCCATCACATCATCTCCGGCGTTGCCTTGGAGGATGTCTGCACCGAAGTTTCCTTCTAATTTGTCGTTACCTTCTCCACCTACCACGGTATCGCTGCCAGCACCGCCCGTCAGTTGGTCGTTACCTGCTAGTCCTTGCAGGACATCGTTACCCTCATTGCCAGAGAGATTGTCGTCGCCTTCGGTTCCGGTGAGGGTATCGTTGCCGAAGGTTCCGGTTTGGGGCTTCTCCTTTTGGCTATTAGCGCTGTTCTGTTGGTCGTTATCGGCAATTTGCAGGACAGCAGTTTTATACACCGGGTCGAGGGCGTAGCCAGTGCCGACATATTTGAGGTTGAGGGTTAAGGCTTCCGGCTTTTCTGGGAGGGTATCGTCTAACACCGAGAGGTCGATAACAGCTTCAGTTTCTCCGGGTGCGATGTTAATTTCCCCAAATTGACCGCCTTTGGTGCTGTAATCTTGTCCCAGAGAGGCAGTACCGGAGAGGGTGTAGAGGATTTTCAGCCCTTGAGCGGGGGCAGCTTCACCCAGCGCGATGGTAAATTGTCCTTGGCTGTTGCTATCGCCTTCAGTGATGGTTGGGCTGGCGGTTACTTTCACAGTACGCTTTTCGTTCAGTGCGTACTGCACTAAGAAGGTGTCTGCCTTCAGTAATTCTTGGAGTTGAGTTTGGGATTCTTGAGCGGTAATTTTTCCTTCGATTAGCTGTTGGGTGACTTCGGGTAGGGTGCTATAGACGGCTTTTTTGATCGGGCTGATGCTGGGTAGAACATCTGAAACAGAACGAGTCAGCGCCTGTCCTACTAAGTCGTCAACTAAGTGGTTGCTTTGGGCAACTAATTCGGCGACTGCTGTTACAGGTTCGCTGGCAATAGAGAGATTGTGTTTTTCGGTTAATTGAGTAAAGAGTTTTTGCAGGTCATCGCCCTTGCTTAAGTCAAAGGTGTCAACCTTTTGCAATACTTCACCCAGGGCAACAATCACCTGAATTTCCGCATCTGAACCTTGATATTTTGCCGCTTTGAGGAATGCTGTGCCATTGAGCAACAAGTTCATTACTTTGATGTGACCAGAGGCAATATTAATGCCGGTGGTGTCATCTTTACCAATAGCGGCGAAGGGGTCAAAGTTGTCTAAGGGTTGAGAGAGGGAAGCTAAGGGAAGTCCTGAGATTTTTTCGAGCAAAGTTTCGACTTCTTCCGCCGCAATTCCTTGGCTTGAAAGAACTGCTTGGAGGGTGGTTAAGGGTGTCGTGGTTGTCGCTTCGGTTCCCGAACCGACTTGAGAAATTAGGGGTAATGTTGCAGGAAGGCCGGTGGTTGTGTCGATGCCGCCAATTCCTACAATTTGTCCTTCTTTCGAGTCAATTTCTCCGTCTCCATTGACATCTAATGCAGCAATTTTCGACTCGTCAAAGTTGTATTGTCCGTTGTCGTCGGTGGTGGTTTGCAGTTCGCCTTCATCCGGTTTGAAGTTGCCGTTGGTATCTATGAAGACTGTCGCATCTGCTAAATGGCCGTTGGAGAGACTGCCACCCCCCCGGAAATAGCTATATGATGCTGCTGGTACCTTGGTTCCTGAGTTAGTACCTGAGTTAGTACCTGAGTTAGTACCTGAGTTAGTACCTGAGTTAGTACCTGAGTTAGTACCTGAGTTAGTACCTGGGTTAGTACCTGAGTTAGTACCTGGGTTAGTACCTGAGTTAGTACCTGGGTTAGTACCTGGGTTAGTACCTGAGTTGCTACCTGAAGGGCCGGCAAAACTACTTGGCTTCAGAATTGGCACCGAATTATCAAACTCAAAGTTCTCAACGTCGATAACAACTTTTACACTATTTTGACGAGTAATTTGCCACTTTTTACCGCTGGAAGAATTTAACTCGGTAAACGTATAGTCATCCTTATTACCCCTCAAAATCAAGGTATCGTTACCAGAACCTCCATCGATGGTATCGTTACCAATCCCACTGGCAAGATAGTCCTCTCCTGCTTCTCCTTTCAGGATGTCATCGCCTTCATGACTGTAGAGCGTATCGTTGCCCTCACCCCCATTGAGGTAGTCTCGATCATGATAGCCATCAAGAAGGTCATTCCCTTCTTTACCATAGAGCGTATCATTACCGGCGCTGCCGTTAAGAGAGTCGTTGCCTTCTCGACCATCTAGATAGTCGTTACCCGTTCCCCCATCAAGTTTGTCATCGCCAGCTCCCCCATCTAGAGCATCATTATCTTTACCACCATTGAGAATATCGTTACCAACACCTCCGAAGAGATAATCCTTGCCATTGTCACCGTTTAGGGTGTCATTGTCCCAAGACCCACTATAAGTTTGTCCCTGTTTTCCATTGTCTTCGCCATAGAGAACATCGTCCCCGTCTCCACCTTGGAGTAAATCGTGACCTTGCTGACCGTAGAGAACGTCTTGGTCAGTGTCGCCGTTTAGGGTGTCTTCACCGTTAGAGCCGTGGATTTCGTCTTTACCACCTTCACCTAAAAGCAAATCGTTGCCTGCGTCACCGTAGAGACGATCCTGGTCTGGTCCGCCATAGAGAGTGTCTTTGCCATCCCCACCATAAAGAACGTCAGAACCTTCATCACCCCGCAGGTCATCGTCCTCTTCTTCACCATAGAGCTCGTCTTGATCCCGTCCCCCGTTGAGAGAATCTTTACCAGGTCCACCGTAGAGGCGGTCATTGCCCGAATCCCCGTAAAGTTTGTCGTTGTCCCGGTTACCGTAGATCACATCGGTGTTATCACCCCCGTATATCTCGTCATTTCCATTTTCACCATGAAGCTTGTCATCTCCACTTTCACCATAAACATAGTCATTGCCATTCCCCGCCCATACTTGGTCACCGTCAGGGCCACCCCAAATTTGGTCGGAACCTCCCTGCCCTACGAGCTTGTCATTGCCTCGATGACCATACATCCGATTATCCTTATCATCTCCATAAATTTCGTTGTTTTTATCATTACCATTGCGATTGTTAGAAAATGTAGTTTCCAAAAAGCTCCCAACTTCATAGGCAGCATTTTCAAAAGCTCTTCCTACCTTATTGAAGGTATCAAGTACACCTGATGTAGCACTATTAAATCCATTCACAACGTCATTAATGGCACCATTTACAACATCTGTGACTGCACCCAGGGCCGCGCCGGTCACTTGGTCAAACAAATCTTCGATACTTCTGAGCGGAGCTAGTGACACGGTATAGTCACCCTTTAGCGATCCAGCTTGATAACCTACCTTTACCTGGGAACCATCAGGTGTACCATCTGAGGTAATCGTCAGGTTGGCCCCAACCTTGCCAACGAGCGGAATATCGATGTCTATGCTGCCTGTAACGTTTAGCTTGCCATTCTGTAGACTGATGTTGGCACTGCCTAAATTTCGACCGAAAATTTTGGCTCTCCCTCCGATTTTTATATCGGTTGAACTTTTGATATCAATTTTCGCCTCCTCGATTGATAAGACCCCAAATAAGTCAAGATTTCCTTCAACTTTCAGACCATTACTATCAGCATTTATCTTAGCTCCGGCAACTTCTCGACCAAGAATCTTCACTGCACCGGATCCACTCGCCGTCTTTTCCTTAATATCAACTGAAAAATCGTTAATATCTAGTGCTACGAGTCCTAAATTCAAATCAAAATCCTTGATTTTGGCACTCGTGGTTGTAAATTCCACGTTCGCTTTCGCAACTTCAGCCCCAAAAATTACAAGCTTACCGTCCCCTTTGAGATATTGTTCAGTTGGACTTACGTTGACTTTTAAATTCAAAGTCTTATCGGTGGAACCATCTGCTCCTGTCAGCTTCAAAAATCCTAAGTCAATTTCAGGAATATTCAAATTTCCGCTTAAACTTGGAGCGCTAGAGAAGGGATTTGCGGCGAGATTTAGAGTAGCTTCTTTTCCCCAAGCATTTACTTTGCCATTGACGGCAATTCCTTGGGTTAAAGTAGTCTTCGCAAACGTGGTTTCCACCGGCGCAAACTTGATGAGAGGATCGAGCTCAGTACCTGCATCTGGGCCATCGATAGATACAATAGTAACATCTAAGACATCTTTCAAAAAGTTCTTGGTTTTTCCGACAAAACCTGAGTTATCAACTCCTACAACACTAAGGGGCACCGACCAAATGTCCACCAAGCCAATTGGTTGATAGACCGTTAATTCCATCCCAAATTTATCGGGTGCTTTGGGAGCTATGAATAAAGCAGACTTGACATCCAAGCCACCCACTTTTAAATCTGCAAGGAGTCCAATATTATCAATGTAGGGGGCTACATAACTGCCGCCAAGCTGAAACGATAAATTTCGGAGTTCTGAGTTACGCAAACCAAAGGGTTCTTTCCAAGGCGTACTTGAACCTACTTGAAAGCTTGCTGTGAGTGAAGTTGGCTCTAAACGAAGTTGGCCAAAAAGCTTTAATTCTGGTTCATTTTTTTGGACAGGATCGTAGTTTTTGAGGAGGACATTTCCCTCAATACCAAAACTTGCTGTCGCATTTCTAACTGCTAATTCCAAGGCGGCGTCGGTGAGGGTGGCACTGAAGTCTGTCTGCGAGTTTTTATCTCCAAACAGCGGACTATCTATATTAAACTTTCCTTTGAGGCTGGCTCCGTTTGAATCTACCTTTGTGATTAGGTCTAATTGTGGAATTTTCAGTTTTTTGTCAATAAATTCTGCGAGACCGTTATTGCCCTTGTTAAAGTTGGCAATTCCAGAGATTTCATAAGTTTTATTGGGGGTATCAAGTTTCCCTATTCCGAAGCTGGGATTGGTTATGGGTACGGATAATGCTGTCGCAATTGTTTCTACACCAGGAACTCCTTTGAAGATATCAACTAGGGAGGTCTCTCCCTGATAGGTGATTTTAATTTGTTCTTTGGAAAACTCCAAGTCAATCGGTTTTTTACTGATGTTTCCCGTGAGTTTATAGCTGGTATTTTTGCCACTTAAGTTGCTAATTTTTAAACTGGCATCCGATATAGAGTTGTTTAAAATAGCAACTTCGCTTTCTACAGTAATTCCTACTTTTTTCAAGAGGTCAGCTAAAGAAATATCTCCGGTATAGGCGACTTTTAACTCTTGACCCTTTTGATACTCGAACGTAACGTCTTGTCCGCTGATTTTTCCAGAGAACTTATAAGCGGAAGGGGACTTGCTGCTGTCCACTGTTAAGCTGGGATTGTTGATCGCACCCGTTAATATTGCGCTTCCTTGGGTGTCGGTCACGCCAACAGTTTTCAACAGGTCAGCTAAAGAAATATCTCCGGTATAGGCGACTTTTAACTCTTGACCTTTTTGATACTCGAACGTAACGTCTTGTTCGCTAATTTTTCCAGAGAACTTATAAGCGGAAGGGGACTTGCTGCTGTCCACTGTCAAGCTAGGAGCGGTTATAGAGCCGGTTAATAGCGCGCTGCCTTGGGTGTCGGTCACGCCAACAGTTTTCAACAGGTCAGCTAAAGAAATATCTCCGGTATAGGCGACTTTTAACTCTTGACCTTTTTGATAATCAAATGTTACGGTTTTTCCGCTGATTGCTCCAGAGAACTTATAAGCGGAAGGGGACTTGCTGCTGTCCACTGTCAAGCTAGGAGCGGTTATAGAGCCGGTTAATAGCGCGCTGCCTTGGGTGTCGGTCACGCCAACAGTTTTCAATAGATCAGCTAAAGAAATATCTCCGGTATAGGCTACTTTTAACTCTTGACCTTTTTGATAATCAAATGTTACGGTTTTTCCGCTGATTGCTCCTGAGAACTTATAAGCGGAAGGGGACTTGCTGCTGTCCACTGTCAAGCTAGGAGCGGTTATAGAGCCGGTTAATAGCGCGCTTCCTTGGGTGTCGGTCACGCCAACAGTTTTCAATAGATCAGCTAAAGAAATATCTCCGGTATAGGCGACTTTTAACTCTTGACCTTTTTGATAATCAAATGTTACGGTTTTTCCGCTGATTGCTCCTGAGAACTTATAAGCGGAAGGGGACTTGCTGCTGTCCACTGTCAAGCTGGGAGCGGTTATAGAGCCGGTTAATATCGCGCTTCCTTGGGTGTCGGTCACGCCAACAGTTTTCAATAGATCAGCTAAAGAAATATCTCCGGTATAGGCTACTTTTAACTCTTGACCTTTTTGATAATCAAATTTTACGGTTTTTTCGCTGATTGCTCCAGAGAAGGTATAAGTGGGGTTGTCGGTGTTTAAAGCGCCTATGGTTAAGCTGGGATTGTTGATTGATCCGGTTAATATCGGACTTGCTGTAGTGGTAGAAACTCCCACAGATTTCAATATATCTGCTAGAGAGCCAGCACCGTTATAAGTGGCTGTAATTGAATCGGCTTTAATCTCAAAAGTTAATGGCTTTAAAGTATCGAGGATATCTTGGAGGGCTTTTTTTGCGGTGGCAGATATGCTAACTTTGGCATCTGCTAAACTTTTTTCTACTTCTGACAAAGAAGAAGAGAGCAATAATACAGAAGCATAATTTGCCATCACTTCTGGAGTAAACGCAGAGGCAAACTTGCCTTCTCCTAGAGCGACTTCTAACTCCCAGTCACCGCCCAATGCAGCATTCCCAGTTAAGTTCGCTGAGGCCGCAATATTTGCGCCAATCAAAGTCCGTAATTTGGCGATAAATTCTGTACCTGCATCTCCTGCGGCGACTTGACAGCCATAAAGAAACAAGCTCGATGATGCTCTTTCATCCGCTACAAACCACTGTTTCAGTTGTTGGGCATACTTGCTCAGAGTATTTAGGCTGAGTTGGGCATTTCCCAAATACACGCAACCGGGCGCACCGTGGGAAACAATATGCACTCCCGAAATAGCGTGGCGATTTGCAAGTTCTTCAGTAATTTGGCTAATGCCATCTTTTGTAGCGTCAAGAATAATTACTTCTGTTCCTGCTTCTACTCCTGCTGCCAATGTTTGATAATCGGCAATTTTAGCATCGATGAAAAGAATCGCCTTTTGGATGTTGGAATTAATCATGTTAATCAGGGGTTCGTGTTTTTTTGGGTGATTTGTAAATTGAGAAAAATCAAACTTGCACTCGGTTCTGATTTTTTTTTATTAGAAATAATTAAGTTGTTCCGTCACAACTAACCTGAACCGTTCCAACCACTTCTGCCCCTGATCTCCTAACTGCTTGGTCTACGGCTCGATTTTCTGCATCGCCCGCGAGGAAGGCGTGGCCAGTCCGTTCTCCCAATGGTTCAGGTTAGAGAACACCACACCAAGACGTGCGGGAAACTGCTCTTGAGTCAGTCCCGTTTGTTGTCTCACGTCGCGCATAAAATCTGCCGATATAAAGTTGCTTTTTTACGAGTAATCGTTTATAAGCGACACAAAATCTACTCTTTCATTGTTGAGACCGTAGTACGGTGATCGTAATCACTCCGATCTGTGATAGCGATCGCCCGCGTCGCATTTCCCCCGATCGCCCCTCACCCCGCCCGGAATTGCCTTTAATCAGTTAAAGTAAGAAAAATAAGCGCAAGTACCGTCACCTTTGAGCGACAATGGCATCCTCTTCCTCTGTAGCAGTTCGCGAACTCCCCTTATTTCCGTTGCCGGAAGTGGTTCTATTTCCAGGTAGACCGCTGCCGCTGCAAATCTTCGAGTTTCGCTATCGAATCATGATGAATACGATTCTGGAAGGCGATCGGCGTTTCGGTGTGCTCATGTGGGACCCCAACCAAAACAAAGTCTCTGCCGTTGGCTGTTGCGCCGAAGTGATTCACTGTCAGCGCCTCCCCGACGATCGCATGAAAATTATGACTCTCGGCCAGCAGCGGTTCCGAGTCCTCGACGCCGTTCGGGAAAAACCCTATTTAGTCGGTCTAGTAGAATGGATCGAAGACGCACCGCCACAACAAGACCTCAGACCTTTGGGAAAAGATGTCGAACAACTGCTGAGAGATGTAGTTCGCCTCTCCAGCAAATTGATGGATCAGCCGATCGACCTGCCCGAAGACATTCCCAGTTTGCCTACAGAATTGTCCTACTGGGTAGCCAGCTACCTTTACGGCGCAGCGACAGAACAGCAAACTCTTTTAGAATTGCAAGATACTGCTGCGAGATTGGAACGCGAAACCGAAATTTTGACTTCTACTCGCAATCACTTGGCAGCGAGGACTGTACTTAAAGATACGCTCAAGTAGCCAATTTGCCTAGGAAAAAGCACGATCGGTTTGACCTGCACTGAAGAAAGAATTACACACAAATCATTCGATTTTTGATTTTTGATTTTCGATTGACTGATGGACGAAGGGTTCGGATCGCGGGCTTACAGTTCCATTCTTTTTGGGAACTGCTATCTGTTTAATTCTTAACTTCAAACAGGTTCGGATAGGTTCCTTATAGCAGTAAATGCTTGTGTTAGAAAATCACGACCAACCGAAACCATACGATGCAGTTAGAGGCGGTCAACTGCCACCTCCTGTGGGGGGTGTAGTGCTCGGCGGGCTAGCAGGAGTTAAACATCGGCTGTCTAGTTCTGTCAACGAACATCGAATCGCCGCCCTGAGAGAGACATTGAATTACGGCGATGCCGGCTTAAAAATAGTCATCAAGATTTGTCAAAGCGAAACAGGGCCAGTGCAGCGGGCGGCCTGCGATTTGCTGCGACAAAGGCTAAGTGCGATCGCCCGCGAAAAATTACAGGCCTTTGTAGCTTCAAGTTCAGATGCAGAAGCTGAGTTAGACAGCACTGAAAAAATATTAAAGCACTCATCCGGTGCAGTCTCCGAAAAAAATTACGATCGGCAAATGTCCGAAGCACTGTTAATATTTGAGACAATTACGCAGCAAATGCAACCAAATTTGTTGCTATTAGAAGCACTGGTAGCCTCTGTTGAACGGGAAGAATTTACCACCGAACTGATGAATCTTTGGGAACTATTAATCTTAGAAATTCAGGAACCTCTCAAAGAGTTGCGTCAGGCTGTTGGCAGTGCGATTTCCGCCCAACTGCGGATTCAGTGGCTGTACAATCAAGCTGAATCTCAAGCCCACCAGTTGCAGCAGCGAGCTTTGCTAGCTCTTCAGACACAGGATAAGAATTCAATCCGCCTCGCCGTGGTTCGCCAGCAGGTTCAAGTCGATCAGGCGGCAGAACTAAAAATTGACTTAGACTACCAAACTGTGCGAGTAGAAACTCTCAATCGCAACTTGCTGGCGTTGGAAAGTAAGATTGCTCAAGCTAATTCCAAGAAAGAGATCCTCAAGATGCAGCTTCATTTTGCTAAGGTACAGCAGCAAATAGACTTCACTTTCAGCCAAGTCAATAGTATATTTTTTAGTCCTTAATTGTCGGATTCTTCTGTTATATATTCCGTGAGTTCAAACTTGTCTGACGCAAAAATGTATTGCCCCACTTAAATTTGCCTCATCTAGCTTAGCTCCCTCCAGATTAGCACCGCATAAAAATGCCCCGCTCAAATTAGCACCGCTCAAATCAGCTTCTCTCAAATCTGCGCCCTCCAGGTTACTTTCACATAAAAAAGCATTTCTCAAGTTCGCTTTTCTGAGACTCGCTCCCCGCAGTTTAGCATCGCTTAAATTTGCTTCTTCGAGGTTTGTATTGTCCAAGCAAGCATCTAGGAGGTTTGCTTCCATCAAGTTGGCGTTTTCCAAGTTTGCTCCGCTCAAATTAACACCAATCATTTTGGTGTCGCTCAAGTTGGCGTTTTCCAAGTTTGCTTCAATCAGGTCAGCTCCTGTTAATCTTGCGAAAGTTAGATCTGCTCTGCTTAGGTTAGCCCCATTTAGGCTGGTCATCACTAGGCAAGCATTCTTTAGCTTGGCAGCTATTAAGTTTGCCCCCCTTAAGTTCGCCAAAGCAAAATTGATTTCCTTCAGATTTGCACAGGCTAGATTAATATGAATTAGGAAAGCTTCTCGCAAAAAAGCCTCTTTCAAGTTGGTTTCATGAAAATTTCTTTCTCCGGCTGCGTATCGCTTGAGAAGTTCATCAGCATTCATCTCGCCAGCCTCCTAAGTTTTACTTAAAAATAAATTATACTACTGACAGTACATTGTAGCAACCAAATATTTTTAAAGTTTCGGTGTGATTTTTTAATTCTTCGAGTGCCGATCGAACAAATGCTTCGCAGGCGTTAGCCTCAACGTCCATAAAGAAAATATATTCTCCGAGCGATCTTTTAGTCGGTCTAGATTCAATCCGACTTAAATTAATACCGCGACTGGCAAATACTTGCAAAGGTTTTACCAGTGCTCCCGGCATATTGGCAGGTACGCTGAAAGCTAGTGAGGTATGGGTGCAATTAGACGATGAAGCATCGAGGATCAACTTAGAAGCAGATTGTGTAATGGATTTAAGGGATGAGTGCTCCCCTGGTTCTACGTTGGCGATTTCTCCACCACTCCTGCTGAGTACCCAAAATCGAGTGTAATTATCGGGATAATCATTAATGGGGTGAGCTAACACTGGCAAATGGTAAAGTTCAGCAGCTCTTGGCGAAGATATCGCTGCTACATTTGTATCTTCCAGATATTGCAATGCTTCCGTGGTAGAATTCGCCGGAATTAATTGAGCTGAGGGAATAAACTGCCCCAACCATATCTGACACTGAGCTAGCGCTTGCGGATGAGAGTAAACTTTTTTAATCTCGTTAAAATTTTTGGCATTAGACACCAGCGCGTGGGAAATTGGCAAAACTAAGGCGTGTTTAATGCGGAGTTGATCGAGTCGCCACAGTGTATCTAAGGTGACAGTCACGCTGCCTTCGATCGAATTTTCGACGGGCACAACTGAATAATCAACCTGCCCTACGGCAGATGCCTCTAGCGCTTGAGAAATGGTGGAATAAGGACACAGGGTGCATTCCAAGTTAGTTTCCAGGCTCAACCAATTGACATAAGCTAGAGCCGCTGTTTCTGCATTTGTACCAACAGGGCCGAGATGTGCGATCCTCTTCGAGGGCTTCGCTAACGAAATTTTCATTTACAGGCAATTTTAGGTTACAAATGTTTGCTTTACTCTCATCAGCTAGGAAGTATGATGAAAAATTAGCGATGTCCCGAAAGCTTTTATCAGTGATTTCTCGGATGACATTGCTGGGTACACGACTTAGGACGCGACTTATGTCACCTAAAAAAAGGTGATAGTTTATTAAGATATGCTTAGGAATCCTATATTTTGATATTTTCTCATGTATACCCGCTTTAATTCTTCCCAATCCGTTGAGATCGCCGTACCAGAGGAACGAGTTCCCATTCAACATTATCTGCGTCAGCCGAGGCGACTGGTGAACGCCCTTGTCGATCAAAGTCGCACACAACAGCTAAGCGAGGACTGTTTCCGCCTAAAAATGCGACCGTTACAATTTATGATGCTGAGCATTCAACCCACAGTAGACATGAGGGTGTGGGCCCAGTCGGATGGCACAATCAATTTGGAGTCCGTCGCCTGCGAAATTCGTGGCGTGGGTTATATAAACGATCGCTTTGCTCTCAATCTCAAAGGAAAGCTTTGTGTGCACCAAAGCAGCGGGGTAGCATACTTGAGGGGAAAAGCGGATTTGGAAGTGCAAGTAGAATTACCGCCGCCGTTTTGGCTGACGCCCAAACCCATTTTAGAAGCAACGGGGAATGCTTTGCTCAAGAGTGTACTGCTGAGCGTCAAACAGCGGTTGATGCACCAGTTGCTCTTAGATTACCGCCGCTGGGCAAGCAGCGAAAGTGAGCTAAGATCGATCGAGATCCCCCCTATCTTATCTTTAGAAGGCTGAAATCCTACTAAAGAAGCTGTTAATTAATGTATAGGGATATTTAGGCACAAATCAGGCAACTTACCACCGTATTACTTAGACGCTCGATTTGGGCATCGGGATATTTGTCGGAACGAGCCAGCAGGGATAGATAGCTGCCGGTCAGTCAAGATCGATTTGAGTGATCCCTCCAAGTTCATCGTCTTCGATGATTCCCACGCCCCCCGGCAAAGGAGTTGACTTGTCTTTTGAAACTTCGTCCTTTTGGCGAAATTCGCGCTGCGGTGGCTTGATTATTTTGCCCGGTTGATTCGTTGCGGCCACCCGAATCCTGATTTTTGGCCCAGAATTGCCCAAGCGAATTGTCATCCCGTCCACAACGGACACCTGAGCGATCGGTCTATCATCTACATAAGTGCCGTTAGCACCAAAATTAATAATTTCCCAGCCATTAGCGTGATTCCACAGTTCTACGTGGTGGCGGGAAACTACAGCGCTGTAAATAATTACATCATTGTCGTTCGATCGACCGATCCGAACCACTGGTTCTGATTCAAAACACCAACTTTGAACTGGGACAGACTGGATAGGATGTAAAAGAGTTAAGGTAATCACTGATGTTTTGACACTCCACCGCCAGACAGCAACGGGGATACTTCCAGAGAGATTTTTTGGGAGAAAACTGCAAAAAATTTGCTTTTTAAAGGCGTCGTCAGTGGGCCACTATTCCCCCTATCTGCCCTAAAAGTCGAACTTTTGGCTGCTTGAGGTATTTGAAGCAACTTTTGAGGGTTAGCTTTTGGCGCAGGGGCAAATTTTTGCGGTACTCGGTAACAACCAAACACGATGTGATAAATCGGGTGAACTTCCCAGTGATGGACAACGGTTTTAACCGCTTGATTAATTTGGTCTGTGAGGGAGCGATTCTGCCGATGGGTGAGTCGCTCAATTCGATCGGCTAAATAATCCTTTTGCCGCTGATGAACCAGAGAATTTAACTCAGACCCGTGCTGGTTGCACCGCTGATTCGTGTTCTCGGTCGGGCGACAGTCACTGCTCAACGACTTGCTGTTTATAAAGAAAGAAGTTAACCAATTATTAATCCTGGGGTCTCTAGATAAAATACTTGTGGATTGTATCTGAGATATTGCACCATTCTCAATTACTTGTTTAGGGAGCGGCATCTTGCCTGTTTCACAAGAAAATTCACTCTTTGTGGAACAGGCAAGATGCCTGTTCTTGAGAATAGTGCAAGATGTGAGTTGTATCAAACAGCATAGGTCATTTTGAGTTGCTAACATTTTCCTTATTGATGCAATACCTTTAAAATACAATGCTTTGAGCAGCACTGGAATTTTGAGCGACAACGCATCAATCTCTCATAGCGAAAATACCGATCGACCTTCCTCGCGCGCGGCCCCCAAATGCGATCGGCAATTAGTCCCCCAGCGAGCGGGAAGGCCAAACTTCAGCTCAAATCTGACTCAGGCGGCTCCGGATTCGGATCTGGCGGGACAGATTCTTGCCTTTGTCGCTTCAACTCTGCAACTTTTTCTTGAGCTACATCCCTGACTTCGAGAGCTTTATCTTGGAATTTTTCCGCCAGACTTTGAGCGCCCCGCTTCACACCTGCCACATTTTTGAGAGTTCTGTCGAAATCTTCATGTAAAAACTCTGCTACCAGACCGACTTTTTTGTGCAGTCCCTCCGCGTACTGCACTGGCTCCGATACAGCAGCTTCAGAGACGATCGCCCGCTTGCTGCCGATGGTCGAAATAGCTGCCACAGGTAACAAGTAAATGTCGTCTAAAACACCGCGCCAGCCGCTCGATTTAAATAGGTAGTTGGTGACTGAACCCGTGCGGACATCAAATAGGTAGTCAACCACTGCACCTGCCTTATTTCCAGCGTCCGTGAGCACCTCAAGCCCGATCGGACAAACAGCTTGTTCCGGCTGATGCAATTCCGGCAGTTCCGGGTTAATGGTGACAAAAACATTTTCCCCCACCGTATCAACTTGCGCCCAAGCGAACCAAGTTTTTTTGCTCCCCAAAAGTCCCGACTTGCAAGTAAAGCCGATCGCCCGTTGGGAGTGAGCATCGAGCCAAACCCGATCTACCCTGCCGACCTCTTCCGCCGTTCTGCGGTCGATGGTGCGGCGGCCCTGCAGTTCACTGCGCCTAACAATCTGTGGTGATGTACTCATAAATAAACTCCTGAGTGCCGCCTTTGAAAAATGTCGATCGTCCAAAGAAGCCGATTTAATATTCTTCTTCCGAATAATGGCGATTATTATCTGCCTGGGTTAACTCGTCCTCTTCCCTGGAAGTGCCAACTTCTTTGTGGTCGGGAACAGGAATCGTGCTCATGTGCACGCCGGCCGAGGGAGCGTGAATTTCCTTAGCCTCCCTGGGCTTGACGCTAAGAAGTCCTAACTGGACGGAGGATTGATTCGGGCCTACGTTGATTTGAATTTTCGGCCCAGAGCGGGCCAAGTGAACGATCAGACCGTCCACAATGGGAACCTTAGCGATCGGCTTACCATCGAGGTAAGTGCCGTTGGTACCTAAATTGATCAGTTCCCAAGTTATGCCGCTGCGCCGCAATTCGATGTGGCGACGAGAAACCACAGCGCTAAAAAGAACGACGTGGTTTTCTGTCGAGCGCCCGATCCGCACGACCTGCTCGTCTTCAAAGATCCAACTGCGGACGGGTATAGACTGGAGTGGATGTAGCAAGGTCAGCTTAATCACATTGGCAGCATTGAGTTTTGGTAGAGCGCCTCAAGATGCGATTTTAGATTTTAGACTTTCGATCGCCCAATCCAAACTCGCTCTAAGAGATTTGAAATAAAAACGTAACCAGGTCTCCTTTGCCCAGAGAGATGCGGTCTCCCGGTCGCAACCGGTGGCGGTTTCCCTTGGGTAGCGGAGTATTGTTGACGTAAGTGCCGTTGGAACTGCCTACATCTTCTAGGTAGCAAGCATCTCCCTCCACCCGGAGATTTGCGTGTACCCGAGAAACTATCTCAGAATTAGCAAATCCCGAAACATCAATATCCGGCGGCACTAAGTCATTTGGCTTGCCTATGTGAACCACAGCCAGACTGTGAGGCAATTCCATCGGCGTATTTGTCTGAACGTGTAGCAGGCGCGCCGACTGCTGTTGCAGTTGAGTTTTAGCTACACCTGCTGGCTGCTGGCCCGGAACCGGAGGAGAGATAGTTACTGGTGTTGCCACCGATTCAGTTGTAACAGGAACCGAGGGCGAAGGCGGGGGATCTGGAATCGTCGGAATGCTGGCAGGAGTTTTTTCCAAGTTAAGCCCCTTATTCAGGGTAACTAGAGGTTCCATTGCCATCAGGGGATCGGGTGGCACTAAATCCGGCGCCGGTGAGGATACCACTGTGGGGCCTACAGGCGAGGGGGACGTTACTGTCACCTCAACTTCTGGAACTATGGAACCCGGACGCAAGTTAAAGCCACACTGACCGCAAAATGCTGCGTCTGTCTGAACTGCTGCACCGCAGTTCGAGCAACTTGCGGTAGCAGGTAAAGGCGTGTAGCAAGCCTCACACTGGCTGGCCCCGTCGGGGTTCTGGTGATTGCAATTGGGACAGACAATCATCGATTTCTCCTTGCTATCGGCCAGATTTTCAAATCAGCCTCATAAAAATACTCGTGTATATGGTCAAATTTTAACTTTAACCGCCACAATTCTTATATTGCTTCTAATACTAGCAACTGAGCTGACGCCGTGACGTTAGCTGTGATGGGCAAGATTGAGTTAGTGATAATGCTGACTGTGCTGGCACGCTGGCTGCTCTGTCGGCTATTTTACTGCTTCGCCAGCCGCCGCATCGAGCAGCCACCAAAGTTCGCCTTCTGGTTGAACGAGTCTGGCTGGATAGGTCATTTCGTCGGCTGCGGGGGCAAAAATTTGAGCTAGGGCGGGTTGTTTGCTGGCTCCTGCGACCATGAAGATGACGCACCGGGCCCGGTTGATTAAGGGGACTGTAAAGGTAATGCGGGGTTGACCGTCTTTGTTGCCGACAGTTACTAGGGCATCCCGGACTTCCAAGGCTGCTGTGCCGGGAAATAGAGAGGCTGTGTGGGCGTCGTCTCCTATGCCCAATAAAATGATGTCGAAGGCAGGAAACTCGCCGTCGGATACTTTGAAGAACTGCTGTAATTCGGTTTGGTGCGCCTCCGCGTCGGCTGCGGGGTCGCCGGCGCCTGTGGGCATGGGGTGGATGTTGCTGGCGGGGATATTCACTCGATCGAGCCACGCGAGGCGCGCCATTTTTTGATTGCTGTCTGGGTGTTCTGGGGGAACGTAGCGTTCGTCGCCCCAGAAAACGTGAATTTTGTCCCAAGCCAGGTCTTGGGCTGCGATCGCTCTGTAGAGTGGTTCCGGTGTGCTTCCGCCCGCTGCGGCGATCGTACAAAGTCCGCGTTCTGCTATGGCTTCTGAGATTTTCGACAGCACAATATCGAGCGATCGATCTATTAGTTGTTCCCGATTTGCTAATACTTCAACTACTTTTTTCATTAATTTCCTCTCAACTTTACTTGGGTGTTGTTCTCACCAATTGCCAATTTTACCTTGACATTTTGGTTTGAGGTCGATCGGCTGACAGACCCGGCTGGCAGGACACAGCATCCCATAAAATTTTATCATCTTATGCCCCTTGATTTAAGGAAAGCCAGACATATTTCTACCAGTGCTTTATGGATTTTCACCGGTTGCATTGAGCTTTCGCAACTTTCAATCAAAAGTTCGATCGTACTCCGAGCATCTGGGCAGAAAGTAAAAAGCGTTTTTTGGGACTCCGATCCGTCCCGCACAGCAAAGTCTATAAATATAGCGAGCCGGACGATCGCACACCGACAGTAAAAGCCAAACCGAGATGATCCCGATCGCACTTACCCCGGTCTAGCAAAAATAATCAAGATTGATGTGGTAGACTAGGAAAAATAGTTTTAAATCCGCACGATCGGAAGGAAGCAAAACTATGTCAATTTTTAAGCGATTTCCTACATCAGTCCGCTATCTAATAGCGCGGTTGCGCCACTGGACGCAACCGGCGGTTTGGGCTCCGTTAGCCGTGCTGTGTGCGGGAGGGTTATTTATCTGGGAGGTCTCTGTAAATCCAGAAAGGTTGAGCATAGATGGCGAAGAAGAAGTAGCCACAAACAATCCAGCTTCGCTATCGGGACTATCTGCTGAAGATACCGCCATTGCGGCTGAAATCGACAGCTCACCAGTGCTAGTCAATCAGTTTAATGGCTCTACTGCTTCTGAACTGAACTTGTTAAATTCATCAGTAGTAAAAAGCAAAGGTTTATTCGAGGAACTTCGAGATCGGGACTTAGAAACTCCTCAGCCATCTTCAGCACCCAAGCAGGTAGGAAGCAGCGGATTTTTCTCCTTGCCAAATTTAGCAAATCCTGCTGTCGAGGCCGGAAACAATAACCCCCAAAATTCCAGCTTGCCAAGTTCAAACGCAACATCAGCGTTGAGTTTATCTAGCAGCGAGAGACTAACTTCCGGGATAAAAACGATTAAGCCTGAGTCTGGGGGTACAGCGACAGCAACTTTATCCGAGGCGTCGAGTGATGCTAATTCAGCTAAACAAAACGAAAATTCTCTGCCTTTGAGTCCGCTGCAAGCAGCTATGAAAAAATACGTCGTTGCTAACACTTCGGCAACGGCGGCTTCAGGTGAGAAAACTGCAGACGAGGCTACATTGCTCGATCGACCGGCTTCCGATCCGGCAGCAGGAAATGCGACAAATTTGCTCCCAACGACCGCTACAGCTCAAAGTGGAGCCAATCCTGTGAATGTTCCCACAGCACTTCCCCCCCTTGTGACTCCGACAAATACTGTAAGCAAGGAATCTCAAGAATTCTTAAAACCGACAGCTACAGTCGCTGAATCATTGGCGGGGTTAAATTCCAGAGTGCCGAACCTCCCCGAAATTAATGCAGGGGCTGCACCGGTGGCTTTGCCGAAAAATCCCTACCAAACTGATTTATCTGGTTCCGGCTTCGCAACTGAAGTTCAACCTGTGGCACTTCCAGTAGCCATACCTTCGCCAACACCTCTACTTCCGAATGTCAGTCCATCTCCCTTTCCGAATGGGATTGGGGGAAGCAAGATAATTAACCCTCAATTCTCTCCCAATTCAGCGAATTCTCAATTTCAAACACCTCCACCGAGTCAGCTTAATTTACCACAGCAGCCTAACTTTGGAGTTGTTCCCCAAAATACCAATCAGGGCGTGCAGCCAATTCAACCTCAAACTTTTGCTACACCTGGCTCCCTGGATCCGGGACGCTACATTGGCGGTGGCGAAATCAATACTTTTTCTAATCCTTAAATGATGGAAGTTGGGCCACGAAAACGATATTATCAATTCCCAATTCCCAATTCCCAATGTTAGTGGTAAAACTTACCTAGCTGCAGCCCGCACCAACAACAATCCTCCGATTCCCAAACCAAACACGATCGGCAGCCAAGCCGAAAGAATCGGAGTCAAAACAGCTTTCACGCCCATAGAACTGGTGATGAAAGAAAATACGTAGTAAGTAAAAATCACAACTACGCTAATACCAAAACTCGTTCCTCGGCCGGAGCGGCGCGGTTGAGTGCCCAAAGCTGCTCCCACTAAACCAAATACCATGCACACGAAAGGAAAAGCATATTTTTCTTGAATTCGCACCTTTAATTTGCGAATTTGCGGTTCGTCGCCACTGTTTTTAAGGATATCCAAACGCTCTAAAGCTTGGGCAATGTTCATTTCCTTAAAATCCCGCGCTCTGGCAGCTAAATCTAAGGGCGTGCGGGGCAGTTGCAATTGCTGGTGTTGAAACCTAACTATATTGCGGTAAGAGCCATCAGGAGCTACTATATAAGCGGTTCCGTTGAAAAAATCCCAGGTATTTTCTGAGGGATTCCAAGTAGCGGATTCTGAAGAAACGATTTGATTGAGGCCTGGGGTGGAGCGATCGATAATTGTTAAACCTTTCATTTGCTGGCCGTCAAATTGTTCTGCATAAAAAAAGCGGGCCAGGATTTCGTCGCCGCCTTTTTCTGGTTTGCGAAATTCTGTGTAAATAATATTTCTATCTTGAAATATCGGTTTTTCTCGCTTCAGGGCTCTGTCTAAAGTCAGAGTTGCTCTGTAGCTGGCGGCGGGTACAACTAACTCTTGCAAACCAAAGGTTAATCCTGCAACAATTAAACTCATTATCACAGCAGGCAGTATCAATCGGTAAACGCTAACTCCGCAACTGCGGAGGGCGATGAGTTCGCTGTCGCTTGACATTCGGCTGTAGGCCATTAAGGTTGCTAGCAGCATTGACATGGGGAAAGCCAATACTACGAAGTAGGGAATTTGCAGGAGAAAAATTTCTATGGCTGCGCCGTAGGGGAGGCCGGATTCTGCTACTCTGCGGACTAATTCAAATAAGGCTCCAACTGTGACGGCGACGGATGTAAAGAGTCCGACGCCAAATAAAAATGGGCCGATTAGTTCTTTGGTAATGTACCAGTCCATTACTGAAATTCTCGGCAGCCAGTTGATGGGATTCAAAGAATTGGATATTGCTATTTTCATAGTTTGGCGATGAATGCAGTTGGCTCCTCAATCTAAAATTGAAATTTCTGTATTGTGTTTTTATAGGGGGGATGGCGGGTTTATAGATATCTGGGCTGGGATATTTATATTTAGGCGAACCCGCCCCTACGGAATCTATCCGACGCCCCCTTGGCAGTTGCTATAAAAGACTATCGCACGAAGTTGTCACCTAAGTAATATTGTCGTACTAAAGGGTTGCTGTAGAGTTCTTCTTCAGCCCCGGAGGCTAAAATTTGACCGTCTCGCATGATGTAGGCTCGATCGGTAATTTCGAGGGTTTCTCGGACGTTGTGATCTGTGATGAGGATGCCGATTTTACGATCGCGCAGTTTAGCAATAATGGTTTGAATTTCGTCTACGGCGATCGGATCGACGCCTGCAAACGGTTCGTCTAAAAATAGAAACATGGGCCCGTCTCGCCCTGCGGCTAATGCTCTGGCTAGTTCAGTCCGCCGCCTTTCTCCCCCTGATATTTGAATTCCCAAACTGGATGCTATTTTTTCTAAGCGAAATTCTTGCAATAGGAAATCGACTCGCTCGCGCCATTCCCAGCGCGGCACTTGAGTTTGTTCTAGCACTAACAAAATGTTGTCGCGCACCGTCATGTTTCGGAAAATGCTTGCTTCTTGAGCGAGATAGCCAATTCCCAAATGCGCTCGCTGGTGCATCGCCAATTTAGTGATGTCTAAATCGTTTAGCCAAACGGTGCCTTGATTTGGTTTTTCTAATCCGGTTGCTATGTAAAATGTTGTGGTTTTTCCGGCACCGTTGGGGCCTAGCAGTCCTACGATTTCTCCTTGGGCTACTGACAGGTTGACGCGACTAACTACATTGCGTTTTCCGTAGGACTTGTGAATATTTTCGAGTACAATTTTCATTTTCGCTCCCGGCAACCTCTACAAGCTCAATTTCAGACTGCAGCTTTGTGCGATCGAGTCTCTAATTTAAATTTTACCTTTTCAAGTTTGTGAGTTTTATAAAGACGAAATTTCGCATCTATCCCAAGTAGTATGTTTTGGCTGAGGCGAAATTTCGCTGCTGCGAGCCACTGTTACCGGGGGGCTGTAGTTGGACGTGGGGAGCCAACTGTATTTTGGGCTGCCGCATCTTGTTCGGGGGCAACCAGATAAACAGATTCTACCTGTCCTGGCTTGTCTGGGAGCGCAATAAACCGCCCCTCGTCAATCAAGTATGTGATGGTTTCGCCGCGCAGGCTGTTTCCCTGCTGCAATACATAAACGTCGCCGCTGAGAATGATCCGGCGCTCGCGACTGAAATATTGAGCTTGAGCTGCGGTTGCTTGTATTTGGCGGGCGGGATAGTTGATTTGGACGTTGCCGCGGGCAGTCACGATGCCGGTTTTGGAGTCGGCTTCTTGAATGTCCGATCGCACACTGAGAGTGCGGGGAGGGCCGGCTTGCGGGTAGGTGGGAGAGGCGATCGCGCCTGCCAGAGTGAGGGGCAACAGCAGCGATAATCCTTTGAATATTCGGGAATTGAGTAGTTTAGCGGAGGACATCATAAGCTTGGAGTCTCAATATTTGTGAAATTGCTGAAGGGCATTATCTCCAGTTAGATATTTTATCTTAACGGTCAGAAAGATTCCCGTGAGGTCGATCGATTGACCCGATAGTCTCAACCAATTATCCTAGCAAGACAACAGCGAATTTAATTGGCTATTTTGCTCAGTGGCTGCAACTGTCTTAACCGGGAACGGGCAAGATGCTCCTTCCACAGCAAATAAATCTGCTTGTGCAGCGGGCAAGAAAGCCAGCCCTCCTCTGTGTAGAGGCCAAGTATACTGCACCCTAATACAAACATTTATTTAACTTTTATTTAACTTTTTGGTACTTTGATAATTCGCGGCAATTGCAAGCCTGCAACTTCTGTACCTGCGAATAAAGGTAAAAAATCAGCAACTGTTTCCGGGCCAGCTTGTTGCAAAGCGCTCAAAAGTTTAGCACTTTGTCCGAGCAAGTCTTCAACAGCAATTCCAGCATAACTAGGCTGATAATAACTGAGCCGATTTATTCCTTCTCCCAGCAAGATTACTGCACCGCGCCAGTTTTGATTTCCTAAGTGATAAAGCGCGACCGCAATTTGCAATATTCCCTGATAAAACCTTTTTTCCGGCTCGCCTGCTTCCATCCACAAAGCCTCTAGTGTATCGTGACAAGCATAAAATTCTTGGCTGTTAAACTGTTCGATACCTTGCCAAAAGTCGATCGGCATTTCCTCTGTCATTCGATTGGAGATAGGGGATTTTCGATGGCGGATGTGTGTTTGAGTAGGCGGCGATCGATTGTTTTTTAATAGCTAAGTCTTAAAAACAAGAAAAATTTCGACTTATTTTCAAAACTACTGCCATTTCACGACCGCCTACTTAACTAATTACATAGTATCTCTGACAGCTTGAATCTGATCCATTCCTATTTCCTGATTAGTTCCAGCGAAATCGTTATCTGGCGTCAGAAATAACATACAGTGACACTCTTTGCGCTCGCGCATGGGAATGCAGGGACAGTTCCAGTAGGCGGCTTTTACTTCGGCTTCTTTATCTTCGTAATGGCGACAAGGGCATAAGGGAGCGCCTAGTTCATCCTTGTGTTTTGCTAGTCCTTCTATCACGACAGCAGTGACGGAAGGTTCGGAACAAAAGTAAGTTCCCGTGCGCTTGGCGTAGGTTTCGGAGAAATTCTTCATTGCCTCCAAAGTTTTTTCGTTGGATAGTTTAGATTTTTCTGTTGTGTTCATAGTTTAGGATCGGAGTTGAGGATGCTACGAGCTTTTGACAATTGTAGCGCAGAATGTGATTTTAAACACTGGTATATTTCTGTTTAGTTACAAGGAAGAAAACCTTGACAAAGATTGAGTTTTAGGTTGTTGGTTTTTTAGTGGTTTTTGTCTATCCCGGAGGGTGGGGGAAACTGGCGGGAGAGCGAGTTTTTGGAGCTACCAAAAGATTTGGGCGATCGATCGCCCTTAACTATCATCCCCCAAAGGGGATAAAAATCGGCTAAGATAGCACGGCGCTCTTTCTGTGACGGCTATAGGCACGGCATCTGATGGCAACTTCCCCGAACCGCACCGGCACAGGCGATCGAATATCTCCTGCTTCTGGGCTGATTTGGCCGGCTGACACCGAGTTAGTCGCATTAGTGCTTGAATTGACTCCCGGCGCTGCTAGCTATCTGTACGCGCAGTATGCTATAGGTTTGCACGCTTGGTTTTTAGGTCAAGTACACCAAACTGACCCGGATTTATCGCAACTTTTGCGCGATTAACAGTCAATCGATTTTAGATTTTAGATTTTAGATTTTAGATTTTAGAGGCTACCCCACGGATAAATGCTCTTTCTTGAGGATTTTCGATTTTCGATTTGGGATTGATTCCACGGATAAATCACGTGGCGGGTATCACCTTTGAAATTCGCTTGTCAGAAAAAGCCTTTACTCTTTCGGGATTGGAAGGTGATTTGCTCCTCGGCGGCAAAGAATTTCAGCTTTTGGGCGATCGAATTTATCGCTGGTACGTAACAGGACTTTCAAAGCCCGTAGTGTAGTGGCTGAGTCAGTGGCTGCAAAATTTGCCCCAAGAGATAGATTTGCGAAATGCTCCGCTGCTAATTCGCTCTTGGGATATTGCTTTTGCTCCCACAATTTACCAGCAGTTATTAACAGCAGAACCCGCATTGTCGCCAACCATCAAACTTAGTTTTGTGACTCCTACAAGCTTTCGTAGCAAAGGCCATCACTTCCCTCTGCCAGTTCCCGAAAATGTTTTTCACAGCTATTTACGCCGCTGGAATAACTTTTCGGGGGTAAATTTTGACCAAGCAGAATTTTTGAATTGGATTGATGAAAATGCAATTATTAGCCGCCACAAATTGGAGTCGCAAAAGGTAGCCGCGGGCAAAAAAGGCATGGTAACGGGATTCACGGGGGCTGTGGAATTTGCGCTAGGGCGATCGGCTCACAATCGTCCTGATTTTGTACAATTATTTTATGCTTTGGGGCGGTTAGCGCCTTACTGCGGCACGGGCCACAAAACAACTTTTGGATTGGGACAAACGCGATCGCAATGGTTGACAGAAGCGCTCCCTGAAGTGTCGATACAAAGCATATTGGCGGCGCGAATAGATGAATTGACACAGAAGTTTATGGCGCACAGAAAGCGTACAGGTGGAAGTCGCGCTGCTGAGATTGCTGAAACTTGGGCGACGATTTTGGCGCGCCGGGAATTGGGGGAATCTTTGTTTGATATTGCTGCTGATTTGGAAATGCCTTATGAAACTGTGAAAACTTACGTGAAGTTGGCAAGAAGGGCTTTGAAAGTGGAGGATTAGAGGGCATTGGGCATTGGGCATTGGGCATTGGGCATTACTGGTTCCCAGGCTCTGCCTGGTAACACAGATCCGGAGGCTCCGCCTCCAATTTTCCTCCGCAAGCGAGGCAGAGCCTCTAGACATCGATTCCCAGGCTCTGCCTGGGAACCAGTTAAATGACTGATGACTGATGACTAATGACTCTTAGTAAATAGATATATGTCGTCTCGCTGATATTTTAGTTGAAATTGTGGGGTGTTTTTTAGTTGAGTTATTAGGTTTTTAACAAATTCTCGATCGCTCATCCAGCCAGGATATCTGAGGTTCAGCAATACATAATCAAATTCTGCGAGATTTGCAGGTGGCGCGTTAGCCTGAGTTAATTTTACCACAGGGCGGTGCGCTAAGTGCGGAGCAATCTGAGCATTTGTTAAAACACTGCCTTTGGTTTCCACAATAGAAATTGCCTCTTTGGTAGCCGGCAAAGTGTCGATCCCCTTTAAATAAATAGTCCAAAAATAGCCGTATTTCGCTAAAGCTAAGAAAGCAATCAACGACCAAATTACAATGACTCTAGGCAAGGGATAATTAGGAAGTGGCAATCTCTCAAATATTGTTTTTCCCTTTTGCTGATTGGTAGCTGCCAAACTGGAAATTACGGCTACCAACAAAAACGGCAATATCGGCACAGAATATTGATGAATTAAATCCCGCTGAGCGGGGATATCGGAAAGAATATTCATCGCCAACATCGGCACAGCACTAATTAAAGATGACAGATGACGCGGGGACAGCCACCAAATTATAGGTAATAGCAATAACGCTAAATATCCAAAAGTATCTAAAGAAAACAAACGCCCTAAAACTAGATTTGGTTTCACTATTAAATTAATAGCAATTTCAAAAACAGAGTTTCCCAAATATTGATATCGCCCGATACCCGCGTGTTCTCTTCCCTGATTAAAATACGGTATAACTGCCTGAGTAACTACCAGAAACCAACCCGCGCCTAGAAAGAGAGCTATGAGCCCACAATTGCGTTTTTTGTCAAAACACAACAGCCACAAACCCATCGCAGCCACAGTTAAAGATAGCACGGCTTTGCAGCTCAAAACTAATACAATAGCAGCACAAAACCACAAGGTTTTATTCAGCCTCGCGGCTAAGATTGCTGCTAGCAATGCTGGTAAAGCAATTACTTCTGGGTGGAAGTCGAAGAGGTTGACATTAAATACTGCGGGATAAAGCAGATATACGGCTGAAATTGCAATTGCTTTTTGTTCGTTTAATCCGGCTTGACGTGCCAAACTCCAACTCGGCCAAGCGCCTAAAGCTAGGGAAACAGCTTGTACTAAAAAAAGCCAGTGAACATCTGGATATATTTTGTAAAGTAAAGCTAGTGGATAGAAAATAAAAGCGGCGTGGTCGCCCCAAATATTGATTGCCATTAAAGAGGAAAATGGCGTTTGATTTTGGGAGATTAAATAAATTGCTTGGTCAAAAATTGCTAAGTCGAATGCAGTTGACTGAAACAAAGCGTGCCGCGCGCTGCTGGCGGTAAATAAGACTATCGTTGTCACGACAATCATTAAAAATACTGGATGAGTTTTTAGGAATTTTAAAGTTAGCATTTTATTGTTTAATCAGCGATTCGTTTAAATAGCATAACTTCGTTTTTTTGATAAGTTAATTTAAAATCGGGAGACTTTTTCAGTTGATTTGCTAAGGTATCACCAAGTTTTTCAGTATCAGGCCAGGGATGGCGCAGGTTTAATAATATGTATTGAAATTCAGCTAAATTTGTTTGGGGCGAAATTTGTGACAGCAATTTTACTATTGGGCGGTGGGCAAAGTGAGGGGCAAGTCTATTATCGGTTAAAATACTGCTTTGCGGTTGAACTTGTGCGACTGCTTCGCGTGTAGCTTGCCAGGTATCTAGTCTATTTAGGTACAGATAAAAATCTTTATATTCGCCCACACCCAGGAAAATTAGTAATGACCAAATTATCATGATTCTCGGCAATTGAATTCCCCGCCAAAGTTTAGAAATTCGGAAGTTTTTAATTTGTGGCAGATTCACCCCTGTTAAAAACTGTTGCTTATTTGCTTGATCTTCTTCCTTGTTGCCTTTTATTTCTTCCCTCTTCCTGGTTTCTTCCTTCGCGATTACTGCTAAAAATAAAAAGGGAATTACAGGTACTGAATACTGATAGGCTAAGCTGCGTTGAAATGACAAGTCAGAGAGGATATTGATCAGCAGGGTAGGGATGGCAGGAATTAGCGCTGTTAAATATTTTAGGCGTAGTTTGCCGGAAAATGGCAATAGCAGCCAAATCACAGGTAAGGTGAGGAGAAATAAATATTTGAATGTATCGAAGGAAACGATTTTTCCTAATACTAACTGTGGTTTTAATATGAGATTGATGATAATTTCTAGTACGGATTTGCCTAAATAGCTGTAGCGCCCGACTCCAGCGACTTCGCTGCCGCTAAAGAAGGGGATGATTTTCTGGGAAGCTATCAAAAACCAAGCTGCACCAAGCAAAAGTGCGATCGCCCCGTAACGTTGCTTTTTTTCGCAAAAAAACAGCCATAAACCCATAGCAGCAACGGTTATGGACAAAACCGCCTTGCAACTGAGAACTAACACAATAGCGGTACAAAACCACACAATTTTATTTAAACGCGCTGCCCAAATTGCGGCCAAAAGTGCGGGTAAAGCGATTACTTCCGGGTGAAAATCAAATAAATTGATGTTAAATACCACCGGATAGAGCAAATAAATCAATGCGATCGCACGGGATTGTTCTTGATTCAAACCTGCCAAACGCGCTAAACTCCAGGTAGGCCAAGCGCCTAGGGATAATGCAACTGCTTGTACCAACAGCAGCCAATGCACATCCGGGTAAATTTTGTACAGCAAAGCTAGCGGATAATAGATTACCGCTGCGTGATCGCCCAAAATATGAATCCCCATTAAAGAAGAAAAAGGCGTTTGGTTTTGGCTGATTAAGTAAATTGCTTGGTCAAAAATTCCCAAATCGAAAGCAGTTGATTGGAATAAAGCGTGGCGTAAACTGCTACACAACAAGAAAATTGCCGCAGCAGTCGCGATCGCCCAAACCAAACTCGACGGTAGCTGCGATCGACCTTCTTCTATATTTTCGGCGATCGAGACACTGATGTCCTCACGGTCATCAGCCAAATTTTCCCTATTCTGCATGAAATCTGGCACTAGGTGGTCACTCAAAATATGATTCCATCGAATGTGCTTTCCACGCAATAGTTAACCACTAATTTTTATCCCCGCAATCGTAATATTAGAATAATCCACAAAACATTAAACAATTGTGAAAGCAATAACTCTTCTCGGCTCCACAGGCTCCATCGGCACTCAGACTCTGGATATTGTAGCTCAATACCCCGATCAATTTCGGATTGTCGGGTTAACCGCCGGACGAAATGTAACGTTGCTGGCCCAGCAAATTCGCCAGTTTCGACCGGAAATTGTCGCGGTTTGCGACGAAGATAAATTACAGGAATTGAAGGAGGCGATCGCAGACATCGACCCTCAACCTATTTTACTTGCTGGCGAGTCAGGCGTTGTCGAAGTTGCCCAATACGGTGACGCTCAAGCCGTCGTCACTGGCATAGTTGGCTGTGCCGGTTTGCTGCCAACAATTGCGGCTATCAAAGCAGGCAAAGATATCGCCTTAGCCAATAAAGAAACATTAATCGCAGGGGGCCCCGTTGTCAACCCCTTAATCGAAAAATACGGCGTTAAAATATTACCTGCTGACTCGGAACATTCGGCAATTTTTCAGTGCCTCCAAGGTGTTATGGTTGGCGGGTTGCGGCGAATTATTCTCACTGCTTCGGGGGGTTCTTTTCGAGATTTGCCGATCGACAAATTAGCAGGAGTAACAGTAGCCGATGCTTTGAAACATCCGAATTGGTCGATGGGGCAGAAAATCACGATCGATTCTGCTACTTTGATGAATAAAGGATTAGAAGTCATCGAGGCTCATTACTTATTCGGAATGGATTATGACGACATTGATATTGTCATCCATCCTCAGAGCATAATTCACTCGTTAATTGAGTTGCAAGATACCTCGGTTTTGGCGCAATTGGGATGGCCGGATATGCGTTTGCCGCTGCTTTACGCTTTGTCTTGGCCGGAGCGAATTCATACAGATTGGGAACGGCTCGATTTGGTAAAAGCTGGGGATTTAACTTTCCGAGAACCCGACCACGAAAAGTATCCTTGTATGCAGTTGGCTTATGCGGCAGGACGTGCGGGCGGTTCGATGCCGGCGGTGCTGAATGCGGCAAACGAACAGGCAGTAGCGCTATTTTTGGAGGAGAAGATTCAGTTTTTGGATATTCCGAAGTTGATTGAGAAGGCGTGCGATAAACATCAAACCGATAACTGTGAAAGTCCTGGTTTAGACGATATTTTGGCGGCAGATAGGTGGGCGCGGCAGGAAGTTTTGGCAGATAGTATGGAATTGGGCGATCGGATTCTTTCGGTTCGCTAATTGTATCAGCAGACTTGCACTTACCCACAAGCCCTAGGAGTGAATAAATTCCCCGTCTCATAGAAGACAGTCGGTTGAAACTTATATCTTGCACCATTCTCAATAAGCCTTTTAGGAACAGGCAAGATGCCTGTTCCACAAGAAAATTCACTCTTTGTGGAACAGGCATCTTGCCTGTTGCTGATACTGGTGCAATATCAGAGTTGAAACAGACTGCCGAACCTTGATAAATATCCAGTCCTCTTCAGAGGACTTTAGCTATGAGACAGGGGTTTCAACCCCTGACGGACTATGCCAAAAAGTGCAAAATATCGGCAAAACCATATTAAAGCTTGACCTGATTTTAGTTTTTTATTGACTAACTCCCAACTTGTGCCGCAAAATCAGCCGCACTCATCTTTTCGTACATTTCAAAAGGTTGGTGAATCCAAGGATTGTCCGCCAAATAATCTACATAATAATCCGGCTTTGCAACAGAACAAGCCTTGTACCAGAGTACAGCAGTCCGAATTTCCTGAATATCCTCGCCGTAGCGACTCTTCAGCCAAGCGATACCTTGCTCTAAACTAATTCCCGAATCCACCAAATCGTCAATCAGGAGAATGCGGCTGCCCAAATTATCGCCCACCATTGTCAAATCGCGCGCAAACTCGATCGCGCCCCGGACATTTCCCTCAGCCCCACTGTATGACGAGGCCGCTAAAATCGCCAATGGCTTGTCGAAAAGTCGCGACAGAGTATCTCCAACCCGCAGCCCTCCCCTCGCCAGACAGACAATGCGATCGAATTTCCACTGAGATTCCTCAATTTTTACAGCCAAATCCTCAATTTTCCGATGGTACTCAGCCCAAGAAACGTAAAGGTCACTCATTCCTAATATTATTTAAATATCAAAGGTATTATTAAATATTTTGGGGAAAATGACATGGATGCAGATGAACTTCTCAGACGGTATGCAGCCGGAGAACGGGTTTTTCACAAAGTAGACCTGAGCGGTGCCAATATGTCAAGGACAAATTTGCGCGATATTGACCTGAGTCACGCTAATTTAAAAGGTGCAAATTCGATCGGTCTCACCCTCTACAGAGCCAATCTGTATCAAGCAGATATCAGCCAAGCCAACCTCTCCCAAGCCAACCTCATGTCCGCTAATTTTGGCGAATGCGAGGCGGTGGGAGCGAACTTGAGCGGCGCCATCTTGCGGAGTGTCGTCTTCAGTGGAGCCGATTTAACGGGGGCGAGTCTCAGGGGTGCAGACATGAGAGATGCAAACCTTCAGGGGGCAATTTTGATTCAAGTTTATGCAGTTAACGCTAACTTGCAAGGTGCCAACTTGACAGAAGTAAAGCTTTGCGGAATCAACCTGAGCAAAGCAAATTTAACCGATGCAAACTTAACACAAGCTGACCTCAGCCGTGCTAACCTAACTCAAGCAAATCTGAGTTGGGCTAATTTGACGGAAGCAAATCTGGAAAAAGCTGATTTGAAGGGAGCCGATTTGAGTGGAGCTAACTTGAGCTGTGCAAATCTCCATCAAGCAGATTTGAGCGGAGTTTCCCTTAAGGGAGCAAATCTCCGGGGAGCAAACTTGCATCAAGCTTCTTTGCGTGGGACTAATTTGGATGAAGCGAATCTGAGAGAGGCCATGATGCCTGACGGCACAATCTGTGACTAAATAAGCTGAGAAAATAGAAGTTAAAACGGCAGGGTGCCTATGGCGCACCCTACATTTAGGCTAATGCCTAATTTTTTTAAGGGGATTTAATTCTGCCTTCAAGTGACAGTGCATTTAAAGAGTAGTGGCAAAAAATTTAGCACCGAGTTTAATCTACAACTTTCAGCCAGCCCCGGCGAACTGCGTGGAGCAAGCGGTTGATGGCTGTTTGATCTTCTTCGGTAAGACAGTCATTTAACAGCGCTGTCTTGAGCTGTTGTCGGTGAGTGGGAGTCAGCAGACCGGAGTGATATACCTGAAAGACTAGCTCTGCAATAGTAAATTGAGGTAACAGCGTTTGGGTTGTCATCATGTGTTTTTTTTTGAACTCACTTTTGACAGTATTAACTAATTTTTCCAAAATTTATGTGATTCAACTACGGGAGTAAATGTGATCGATTGGCTCTTGATGAGTGATTTGTGTCAGCCGGACTTGGGGATCGGATATTTCCTCGATAGCCCCGCAACTTGAAACACAAACCCCGTCCCGATTTCTCGCTTTTGGCAACTGCGAAATCTCTACTTTTGGTTAAGAAACGGTGACAAATAAATTAAGATTTATCTATTAAGAGATTACTAATGACTGCTAGCTAAATCGCAGGGCTTAATTGAAGGTACAACTTTTAGCCTGTTTAGGAACCCGCTTTTACCTACATTTACCTAGTTTCTTGGTGTGGTCTTTGTTCCGTGGATATACTTAATAACCCGCCCAAAGACAGATACAAGTTTCCGACAGGAGTGGCCATCGATCCAAAATTTTAAGCTCTAGTTCATGCTCCCACATTCATCTGTGAAGTCAATCTAAAATCTAAAATCTAAAATCTAAAATCTAAAATCGACTGGCTGCTTCAAATCAAAAATCCCGGCTTCTTCAAGAAACCGGTTCGAGCTTTTCGATCGCACTACAATTTTTTTTTGGAGAGGGTTAATGGATCGACCTACTCACTTCAATCTTATTGTTGGCAAAGCTTGACAGGAGAGAAAGTAAAAATACTCATCTCAACTTTTTGTGTGAGGAGACTAATCGGAAATCCTGACCCATCCGCGGCGGATGGCGTGCAGCAGGCGGTTGACTGCATCTCTGGCATCTTCGCTGAGAGCGCTTTGGCAGAGTTCGCGCAATCCGTGGCTTTGAGTGCGAGTCAGATTGCCTGAATTGGTGACTTGATAGAACAGTTCAGCGATCGCCCGATCGGATTTTAAAGTCAGAGCTTGCATGAAATCTCGTTGAACTCGACTATTATAATATCTAGCATTTGAGAAAAAAGTAGGGTGATTGCAGTCGGCTAAGCTGTGCGATCGTTCTTGGCTCGATTTGTGACCGAAGTCTGCCATTATACGTGATTTAAATCACATAAAACCCAAGACTTCGATCGCATAAGCTATGATTGGGGTGGTAGCCTCAAGGTTTGACAAAACCTCGAAAAGCCCTGAACACAAGGCTTTTAGTTCCCAAGGCCGCCGCGCAGCGGAAGTAAGTCCGCTCAACATTGCAGGCTATGGACTTGGATAGCTGTGAAACTTTTGGTTTAAGACACTTGCAGCTTGTGGCTCAGGGCATAAAGTTGCGATCGGCGAGCCACCGCCTGAGATACAATAATTATAAATACTTCTATCCCATCTATAGACAGGGAGGTCAAAAAATGATAATGATTAGCTACTTTTCTATTGCCTTAATCGTTTTTCTTGTTTGGTTCAAAAGTTTTTGGAATGATACTGCGACATCTAAAAAAGACGTGATATCTTGGATAGCCTTAATAATCGGCCCTCTGTTTTGGCCTGTTGTTCTGCCCCTATCCCTTTTGCAAATTACTAGCAAAAAGTCTGTTGTACAAACAGCTCAATGCGAGCAAAAAATATAATAACTTTTGGAAGTAACTGGCTTCAACACACTCGCTTATCTCTTCCTAAATTATTCGGCGTGCATCGCTTTTGGCAGCGAGTAATTTATCTTGTTTCATACTAAAAAAATGCAGCTAGAAGGTAGAATCAAATAAAAATTCTGAATCCTAAAACAGTATTTTTTTACCGCTATCAAATTCTGCCTTCTGCTTTTTGATCCAGCCCAAAAACGGATACAAGTTTCCGACAGGAGTCGGCTGCTGCCCTAAATTTTAGGATCTTGTTCAAGCTCTCCGATTCATCTGTGGCATAAATCTCAAATCTCCAATCGTTGAACTAAGCGAGATTGACGCACGCCCTAGCCCACGTATCACGCCAAAGTCTCCAATTGACTGATGCCTAATTTTCTTCTGTCACATCGTGAATTAACGGTGCGGCTCAGTCAATCGATTGCGCGATTTTAGATTTTAGATTTTAGATTAAAGAATTGAAGCATTGACTTGCGCGAGATAAATTCGGGGGTTCCTTTATCGGATACAGGTTTTTTATTTCTGGGTACTGAGTCTGCTTTCGGAATGAATCACGTGGCGGGTATCCTGGATGCTTTCAGTTAAAATTGTTCCGGCAAAATTGTCAGACTCACATTGTCGAACAACGACCGCAAAATTTTTTTACTCAAAAATTATCTGCCACCTCAACCAAGCTCAAAATTAATATGTAATTTAACATGGCCTGTTGCTTGCAAAAATATAACTTCAGACATATTTTCGTCGGCCGCTGACCAACTTAAGAATTTTCATTACTTCCGGCCACTGCGTACCATTAATCGAAGGTGGGAAAATCCTGGCTAGGCGTGGAAAAACAGCTAGACTCTTTGCCATTTAAGCTTTTCGGGCTCCCTTTATTCAAATCGTAGCAGCTCTAAACAGGAAATTGTAGAGTTCGTTTGCGCCCAAAATCCCTAACTCTTACCGCAGTTAGATAGACAATTCAAGGCAGAGACTGCAATATGAAATAGGCAACAAAAACTGTTTCAAATCTCAAGTACGACTTATTTTTGGCGATCGGGCATCAGGAGTGTATAACGCGAGCCAGCTAAATTTTTGGAAGTACGAGATGTTTGGGAACTTCAAAAAAAAAGTGCCGTCACGGTATCCAAATTAGTTATTTGCATAAAAAGTAGGAGTCAAAATGAACGAAGTATCTGAGAAACCAATTTATAGAGTTCTTCATCTATTGTCGCTGCTAGCGCTGGCATACTATGGAGCTACTTCCATCAATTATATTTTCGAGAGTGACTCTCACGCTCACATCTACAAGTACGACAGTCATAGCAATTCCAACGCGGCACCCGCGCAACTAGAAGCACACCGCTCGGAATAAGTAGAGATTTTCTCTGAATGACTGCCGGATCAAATTTCGGGGAATTGGCTAATCGTTAATGATCAGCTCGAAGTTAACAACCATTAGTAAAAAAGTCTTTGCTAAAAACTCAATATTTTCACTCACAGGTACTAGCCATCGAATGTACCGCAAAAATTAACTATTTAATTTGTTCTCAAAAGAGACCAGAGTGATGAAAGGATGGCCAAGCATTTTCATCAGTAAGAGCCTTAATAGTTTTAGTAATCGCTTCATCAAGAACATTTGAAGGTGGATATGCTTCAGAAGGGAAAATCGCTTTGATTTTTGCCCACTACAGCTCGATGGGAGATAAATCCGGCGAGTATCGAGGTAAGAATTTTACATTGGCTTTGATAGATGCCATCAAAAAATTGACGGCTTCAGCATTCATGATAAACAGGTAAATTATTCATAACTACAATTGGGCTAACCCATAACTGGGGCAGGATTCGCCAGCAGCCCAAAAATTTATATCCTAGTTCCAGTTCCCAGATTCATCTGTGGACTAAATCTAAAATCTAAAATCTAAAATCTAAAATCTAGTGACATTACCCTCACAAATCTACCGGCCCACCGTTCATCCCAACTTTTGACCAAAAGACGCTCGCTACATTGTCTGATTGTGCGGATGGATGCGGATCATGGTTGAAATGACGGATGGGGGTTGAAAAACTGGGTTTTTAGCCAAAATTCTATATTGAGCGTGAGGGATTTGGCTGGAAACATCAAGGCGATGAGGCTCAAAAGTTCGTTCGGGACTGTATTGGGAGCCACTTTTGATTGAATCCGGCCTCCAGCGTGCGTGGGCTTGCTTTCAAAGCGAGTTACAAACTTTTGATTTCTGGGGAACTATTGGCGAAAATCAAAAGTCTGGTCAAGTACAGTGTACTTAAAAAAAATCGCAGCTCAGTTCCAGCCTCATTGCGGGCGATCGAACTCTCCGGCGATCAACAGTGCCAACGGCCCGGTGCAACTTCTCAATCTGGAGAGCATACTTCCATTAAAAATGGTCTCTGTGTATCTTCCGGGTATTGTTTTAATAATGACTAGCCATATCGATGGTCATTATGGTAAACTCGCAAACGTTTAAGTGGAATATTTTCGTGTTAGAGGAGGCAGTGGTGGAGTCGAGAGTCAAAAGCAGGAAACAACCGAGATTTGCTGCTCAACGAATACAGGATTCAACTCGCGCTCCCAGGCTCGCTGCTGACAATTTAAATTACATGACAGCTTATAGCAGCCGGGTCAATTAGGGTCTCAACCGATGTCCGGTTTCATTTATTGAATCCCTTTGGAGGGAAAAGTGTATTGTAGAAAAATGATTGATCTTTTAGGAGGAGTGTAAATGACACAGGTAACAAATCCAACAACACCAACTACACAACCAGGCGGTGTCGGTGGCGGTGGCTCAACCATTATTGGCACCCCCGTAGGCGCTAACAGGTTGAACGGCAGCCCCGGCAGCGATATCATTCTGACTTTTGAGGCCGCTGATGTCATCGCTGGTGGCACTGGCAACGACCTGATTATATCGGGTGGCAACAATGATAGTGTCGGCGGCGGCGACGGCAACGATACCGTCCTTTCAGGCAGTGGCAACGATGTGGTCGCTGGCGGTAGCGGCGATGACTTCATCTTTGGCGGTAAAGGGAATGACCTGGTAGACGGTGGCGATGGCAACGACTTGGTTTCTGGCGACAGAGGCAACGACACCGTACTGGGCGGAAGTGGCAGCGATACAGTCTTTGGCGGCCAAGGCAGCGATCTTGTCAGCGGTGGCGATGGCAACGACATTCTCTACGGCGGTAAAGAAAACGATACTGTCGATGGTGGCGCTGGCAATGACTTGATCTCTGGCGACAGAGGCAGCGATGTCCTCATCGGCGGTGCAGGCAGCGATACGTTCTACTTCGCGAGTGCTGGTGGCGATTTCGGCGTAGACACGATCACTGACTTTACCCCAGGCGAAGATAAGATTCGCTTGAAGCAGGGCGGTGTGTTCGCTGGTTTGGGCAGCAGCTTCGAGGCAAGCGAGTTTGTCGTCGTTTCTAATTTCAACGCAGCCACTCCAGGAACAGCCACGACGAACAAGTTGGTCTACGACCCAACAAGCGGTGCGTTGTACTTCAACGGCAGCAACGGCGTGCTAACTATTGCTCAGTTGCAGCCTGGCCTGACTATTACCTCGAACAACTTCGAGTTGTTCTAAAACAACTGGCTGTTGTGGGGCGGCACCGGATAAGATTCGGGGCTGTTCTCACAAAGCCGGTAGTTTTAAAGGATTTCAACCTCACTCTGCCACAAGCGGGGTGAGGTTGAAATATTCAATGCAGGAACTGAAGCAGGGGCAGTAAAAAAAAATCGATCGACAGTTATTGATCAAATTAATCGATCGCCTGATACCAATTTTTTATGAGGCTGCATAGAATTCGATCCCCCTAGCCCCCCTTAAGAAGGGGGGGACCGGAAGCTTCTTGAAGTCAACCCCTACTCCCCTTTTTAAGGGGGATTTAGGGGGATAGAGATCTGTGCAACTTCACATTAAATTGGTATGATCGGGCCAAATATAAATAGAAAGTTTTTAAATTAGAATTTCTAGGTTTTACTGAAGCGGTAAAGAAACCGCAACTGCACCGCTAGCAATGAGCACTGAAGAATATATCCGGCAAGCCCAAATTTATTTGAACCGGGGTAAGTTAACTGAGGCGATCGAGTTTTGCAAAAAGGCGATCGAACTTCAACCGTTTTCGCCCTCGACTTACACGACTTTAGGGGAAATTCTCGAAGCTCAAGGCGATCCGACGGCGGCAAGAGACGCTTTTGTGCAAGCTTTGGAGATTTCGCCCCAGTTTTTTCTGGCTCATGCTTATTTGGGTCAACTTTATAGCGACTATGCGTGGCTGGATGAGGCGGTTTTTCACTACCGAAAAGCTCTGGATTTGAAACCAGATTGGGCAGAAGTTCATTATAACTTGGGAAATGTTTTTCACAAGCAGGGTAATTTGTTGGGGGCGATCGACTGTTACCGAAATGCGATCACCCAAAAACCGGATTATCTTGATGCTTTATACAATCTGGCTGTGGTTTTAGGTGAAAATAGTCAGCTCGAAGCGGCAATGGATACCTACCGACAGGCGATCGCCGTGGCGCCGGATTACGTGGAAGCTTACAGCAATCTGGGTGTGATTTTGCTCAAGGACGATCGGGCTGCTGAGGCGATCGAGGTTTACCAGCGGGCGATCGAGATTAAGCCGGATTGGGCGACGCTGCACAATAATTTGGGTCAAGCCTTGCTGGACAAAAATCCCGATAGGGCGATCGCATCTTACCTCACAGCTATTGAGTTGGAGCCGGACATGGTTTTGGCTCACTACAATCTGGGGAAAGCGTGGCAATTACAGGGGGAACATTCGGCGGCGCTTGCTTGTTTCGATCGCGCGATCGAGCTCAATTCCGACTATATTTCAGGCTATACAGACGCCGGGTTTTCTTTGATGGTTTTGGGCAAAATTGCTGAAGCCATGCCTTATTTTGAGCGGGCGATAGCTCTGAAGCCTGATTTTGTTGAGGCTTACTGCCGCTTAGGAGACAGGCGCAGAGTTGCCGCGGTAGAAGATGATGAATTGTCAAGGGCGATCGCTGCGTGCGATCGATTTCTCACAGCATTGATGGGAAGTTCGGCAACGGATTTTGTAGCGGATGTCACGGATGTCACGGATGTCACGGATGTCACGGATTTAACAGATTTAAAAGTAAATAAAAAAGATGGTGTGGCTAGATATTTGTCAAGTGCAGCTTGCGAATTACCTGTTGCTGAAATTTGCGATAATTTAGCCGAAATTTACTTGCATTTGGGAAATGCTTTAACAGAGTACGGCGGGCATGAATCTGCCACCGCTTATTATCAAAAAGCTTTGCAAATTCAGCCACAAAATGCAGAGATTTACTGGCGGGTGGGAAATTCCTTAGCCCAGCAAAAGCGGTTCATTGCAGCAATTGCAGTTTACCGCATGGCTTTGACGATTCAACCTGCTTTACCGCAGGTTTATTTTGAGTTGGCAAAACTGCTGGAAAAACAGGGGCGCTGGGAACGGGCGCTCGATTATTATCAAAAAGTTTTAGAGTTGCAATTGCACGGGTATGGGGAGCAGAAAGAGTGGAAAAAACTGAGTTTTATCTTGCCAGATAGCACTTCTATCAAACCTCCTCACGCTATTTATTTATCGAGTTGGGATTGGCTGGTTAATGCTAAGTTGGAGGCTGACAATTATGTGGAAATATTTTGGAAACCTGCACCCGAAGCAAGTGCAGAAAATATTCCTAATTCCCAATTTGCGAGATCCAATTCCCAATTGGCAAATTCCGATTGTGCGGGGTTAACTTGCGGGCTGTGTTTGCAGCGACTTTCTAAGTGGTTCGATCCGGTGCATTTGGGTTGGGGAATTTGCCGTTTGTCCAACTCGCAACCGCTACCTGTGGAGTCGCCCAAGACTTTTGTGGCGGCAATTCCCAACGGGCGAGTTTGGATTGTGCCGCAGGAAAATTATTGGCTGATTTGCAAGGCGATCGCTGTAATTACTCCTGACAATTATTTATTGGCTGATGTGTCGAGAGATTATCCGGGATTTTTACCGGGATGCGAAAAGCATGATGTGAGGAAACACAGCGTTTTTCAGTTAGAATCCTTTCCAGCTTTAAAGCAAATTGACGGCAGCGTGGCGGTGCTTTCTGGTTTGTCGGGGAATGTCTATTTTCACTGGATGGTTGACGTTTTGCCGAGGATAGAATTGCTGCGGCTCAGCGGTAGGGATTTAACGGAGATTGATTGGTTTTTGGTGAATAGTTGTCAGCACCAATTTCAGCGGGAAAGTCTAAGAGTTCTGGGCATTCCAGAAGAGAAAGTCTTGGAGAGCGATCGCGTGCCTCACATTCAAGCAACCGAGTTGATTGTGCCGTCTTTTGCGGGATATTTGGGCTGGCCTTCTGGGTGGGCGATGGATTTTTTGAGGCGCGAGTTTCTCAAGGAAATTATACCTAGTTCGAGCTATCCAAAACGCATTTACATCAGCCGCAGCAAAGCAAGATATCGACGAGTTTTGAACGAGGAAGATGTGGTTGAGGTTTTGGAGAACTTTGGCTTTGTTTCAATTTTTCCTGAGTCGATGTCTTTGGCAGAGCAAATTGCTCATTTTTTCCACGCTGAGGTAATAGTTGCAGCCCACGGCAGCGGATTGACAAATACAATTTTTTGTGGCAAGGGAACTAAAGTAATTGAGTTGGTGTCGCCTCACTATATCAGCCATTATTACTGGGGAATCAGTCAATATTTGCAGTTGGAACATTACTTTTTAACGGGGGAGGCTTTTGAATGCTATCCTATTAGACAGTTGATGTATCAGAATTCGCTGACTGAGGATATTTTAGTGAACTTGAGTTCGCTGAAAAGGATGGTTGAGGTGGTGGGTTTGAGTTAGTTGGTGTCTGGAGCAAGTTTAATTATGCCCTCGATTGAGAAGATGGAAAAGGCAGCGGTTGATTTGAGTCGGCAAGCAGAAGTTTATTTAGCCGAAGGAAAGTTGAATGAGGCAGTTGCTGCTTGCGAGTCAGCGTTGAAAATTGAACCGAATTTGGCGGCAGCTTGTCAGACGCTGGGAAAGGTGATGCAGGTTCGAGGTGAAATCGAGCAAGCTAAGCAGTGGTATGAAGCGGCGATCGATCGCAATCCAAATTTGCCGGAAGTTTATGCTAATCTCGGCATTTTGTATTCTCAGGGGAAACAGTGGGAAAAGGCGATCGCCAATTGTGAAAAAGCGATTTCGCTAGCGCCGAATTTTGCTGCGGTTTATCGGCAGTTGGCGAGAATTTGGACGCAGTTAGAGAAGCGAGAAGAGGCGGCAGACTGTTGGTATCAAGCTTTTAATATTGAGCCGAATTGGGCAACTGCTGAGGAGCACGTGACTCTGGGAAATAGTTTGGTTGAATTGGGAAAGTGCGATCGCGCTATTGAATGTTATTCGCGGGCAATTAAGTTAAACCCGCAACTGGCAACAGCTTATCACAATTTGGGGGAAATGCTGATTGGCCAAAAACGGTGGGATGAGGCGATCGCCAATTACCGACAAGCCATTGCTATCAATCCAAATTCGTTTGAATCTTACCACAGTTTGGGTAAAACTTGGGCGGAGCGGGGAGAATTAGATCGGGCGATCGCCTGTTACCGCAAAAGCATCGAACTCAATCCAAATTATGCTCGTGCTTACGTGGGTTTAGGTAATGTTTTGGTGCAGAAGCGCGAGTTGGATGAAGCTATTAAATGTTACCGTCAGGCTCTTGAAATCAATGATAATTCCTACTGGACATACAATTGTTTAGGGGAAGCTTTGGCTCAAAAACAACTGTGGCCAGAAGCTATTATTTGCTACCGCAAAGCTATTGCAATAAATCCCAATGTTCCTTGGTTTTATGTCAATTTGGGAATTGCCTTAACCAGTGAAAAATTCTGGGATGAAGCTGTTAGCGCTTACCTGCAGGCGGTTCAGATTGAGCCGAATTTGATGGGAATCAATCAGAAGTTGGGATATGTTTTGCGGAAGCGTAGCGCCTCGGGTTTAGACAGCACAATCGAAACTTATTGTCAAGGTATCGAGGTACTTGCCAGCGGGAAAATTTACCACAAATTGCTGGGAATTGAGTTAGATGGAGCAGAGTTTTATATAAATTTAGGCAATATTTTAGCGAAACAAAAGCTGTTGGAAGGTGCGATCGTATTTTATAGCATGGCGCTGCAAATTGAACCCAATGCTGCGGAAGTTGTCGCCCAACTCACAGATGTTCGCGCGAAACAACAGGACTTATACGCACAAATTGCCACTTACCGCCACCAAATTGAAATCGCTCCGAGCAATGCTCAGTCTTACAACGATTTAGGAAATATTTTACCGCAATTAGGGGAATTAGAAGAAGCAATTATTTGTCACCAAAAAGCGGGCGAATTGAGGGGTTGGCCTGAGTGTGCGGCGAAAGATTATCAATTTACCCAAGATTGGTTTACCCACAATATTCCTATTTGGAAACGGCATTTGCAGGAATTTACCGGAATTGCGGATTTTCAAGTTGTGGAAATCGGCAGTTTTCAGGGAATGTCGGCTTGCTGGCTGCTGGATAATATTTTAACTCATCCGACGGCAAAGATTACTTGTATTGATTTGTATTTTCAACAACATTTTAAAGGCAATATTGTAAAAACGGGAGCAGCAGATCGGGTAATTGAATTAGAAGGTTACTCTCAAGATTTGTTAATAAATTTGGCTGCGGAATATTACGATGTTGCTTACATTGACGGCTGTCATAAACCCACCAGTGCTCTGCAAGATGCGATTTTATCTTGGAGGTTGGTGAAAGTTGGGGGATTGATGATTTTTGACGATTACGAGTTTACGTTTCCCGACAGCCCGGAGCAAGATACTAAAATTGGGATAGATGTTTTTTTGGAGATGTTTGGAAGTCAGTTAGAAGTAGTACACAAAGGCTATCAACTGATTGTCAAAAAAATCGGCAATCAAAGTTTGGGCGAAGAGCAAACTCTGTTGTCTCTTGGTTGGGAAAAATTGGGGGATATTGCGGCGAATTCCGGTTATTTGGATGAGGCTACCGCCCGGTATCAAACAGCTATTAAAATTAAGTCTGGCAACTACTTAACCTACCACAAGTTGGGTAAAGCTCTGCAAGAGAAAGAAATGTTTGAGGAAGCTGGGGCCGCTTACCAACGGGCGATCGCACTAAACCCTAATTTTAGTTGGGCTTACCACTTTTTGGGGGAAACCTTACAGGCGATTGAGCAACACGACGAAGCCGCTGCTGCTTACCGCAAAGCTATTGAGTTAAATCCCGATTTTTGTTGGACTTACAACAATTTAGGCGATGTGCTGATGGAGCTTTCTGAGTGCGAGAAAGCTGCTGTTGCTTACCGCAAGCTAGTTGAACTCAATCCCGATTTCTGTTGGTCTTACGAGAGATTAGGTAGGGCTTTGGTTGCACTGGAAAATTGGGAAGAAGCCGCGGTGGCTTACCGCAAAGCTATTGAATTAAATCCAGATGATTGTTGGTTGTACAATAGTTTGGGGGAAGTTCTGGAATTACAAGAAAATTGGCACGAAGCAGCAGCAGCTTTTGGTCGTGCTATTGAGCTAGAATCTGAGCATAGTTGGCTGTACAAAAAGTTGGGTGATGCACTGCGGAAGCAAGGGGAATTGTCAAGGGCGATCGCAATTTACGAAAAAGGTATTAATCTCGATCCAAAATCCTGTTGGTGTTACGAAGGATTGGGTTTGAGTTTAATGGCTAAACAGCAGTGGGAACCTGCAATCACTAATTTAGTTCAAGCCCTGCAAATTAAACCCGATTTGTTTGAAGTTTACGATAACATAGGTTATGCTCTGGAACAACAAGGAGAAGCCGATGAGAGCGATCGGGAAAAATGCAGCAATCAAATATTACCCTTAAGTGTTCTCAAAAAATACTGTGGGTTTACAGAAGATTTGATTGTTGCAGCAGAATCCAATCCTAACCTCACCTGCATTGACATCCATCCTGCGAGTCAAATTAATTTATCTGATTCCAAAGCAATCGACACCAGCCGCAGATTTTGGGAACATCAAAGTCATTCCAGAAAAGCTTTTGTTGCCGTATTGCCAAACGGACGAGCTTGGGCAGATGTTGTGACTACCGCCGTGATTACTTCAAACAATAAACTTGTTGTTGATATTTCTATGGGCTGTTCTGAATTGGTAATCACTTCCGACAAATTGCCTCCCGCTGAACACGTTGATGGAAATGTAGCTTTTTTATCGGCTCGCTGGGGTGGAGCTGCTTATTTTCATTGGATGTTTGATGTGATGACGCGATTTGACCTTTTGCAGCGGAGCGGATTCATAGAAACTATAGATAAGTTTGTTGTCAATGCCAGCGATTCTTCCTATCAAGCAGAAACTTTAGAGACTTTAGGAATTCCTCAAGATAAACTTTTAGAAAGTCGCTGCAATTTACACATTACCGCCGATAAATTAATAGTCCCGTCAATATCTTATGACGGATCGGGCGCGGTTTCTAAATGGAAGTGTGAATATCTCAAACAGACATTTTTAAATGAACAACAGCCACTAAACACAGACTATTCAGAGCGAATTTATATCACCCGTCAACAAGCATCCTATCGGCGACTCGTCAACGATGAAGAGGTAATTAAATATTTAGAAAAATTTGGGTTTCGCCGTGTCAAGTTGGAAACGATGTCGGTAGCGGAACAAGCATCGTGTTTGGCTGCTGCTAAAGTAGTTGTCGCACCCCACGGAGGGGGGTTGACAAATCTAGTTTTTTGCAGTCCGGGAACCAAGGTAATTGAGATTTTTTCTCCCCTTTACGTTCCGCATTGTTATTGGATGATTAGCAATTTGTGCGGTTTGGAACATTACTATTTACTGGGCGATTTGGTGGATGACCCTACTCAGAAATATCTGGGACATAAAGATATGCGCGTGGATTTGAACTCGCTGGAGAAGTTAATAAATCTTGCAGGAGTTTTTCATGGATAATTACTACCACACTTTGGGTAATTCTCTGCAAGAAAGCGGTCGGTTTGATGAGGCTGTTGCTGCTTACAAACAAGCTATTGAATTAAATCCTAATTTTTCTTGGTCTTATCACAGTTTGGGCGATGTTTTACTGAAACTTGAAAAATGGGAGGAAGCTGTCGCTGCTTACAAAAAAGCGGTTGAGTTAAATCCTAATTTTTCGTGGTCTTATCACAATTTGGGCGATGCTTTCCTGAAACTTCAGCAATGGGAAGAGGCTGCTGTTGCTTACCGCCGCGAGATTGCACTCAACTCGGATTTTGCTTGGTCTTTTTGCAATTTAGGCGACGCTTTAACTAAACTAAAACAGTGGGATGAAGCTATCGCTACGTATTTAAAAGCTATTGAAATTGACAGAGATTTGCCAGGAATTTACGAGAAGTTGGGATACGCTCTCGGACAAACAAAGTCGCATTTAAACTTAGTGTTAGAACAATCTCAATTGCAAATTACACCGGAAAATTGGGATTTTTATTTGCAGTTAGGAAAGAATTTAGCCAAGTACGATCGCCCAAAAAGCGCAATTATTATTTACCAAGCTCTCTTGACATCAATGCCGACTTGTGGTAATGTATCAGCGGAATTAGAGGAGTTGTTGCAGCAGCAAGAAAAGTATGATCGCGCATTAGCGTCATCTCGTGCAACTGTCGCCCAAAAACCAGATGATTGCTGGTCTTATTACAATTTAGGTGCTGTTCTGAGCCACCAAAAATATTGGGAGGAAGCGGCGGCGGCATTTTTCCAAGCAATAGAAATAAATCCCGATCTTCCTTGGTGGTTTTATTACAATTTGTGGGAAGTTTTTGTTAGGCAAAACAAGCTGGATGAAGTTGAGAACTTGTGCCGCGAAGTTGTTGCAGCTAAACCGGAGGCTTTTTGGCCTTATCTGAATTTGGGGGAAGCTTTGACGAGGCAAGGTAAAATTGCCGAGGCGATTGATTTTTATCGCACTGTCAGTTACAAACAAAGTTTGGCATCTCTTATCAGTAAGAGAACAGGCAAGATGCCTGTTCCACAAGAAGAGACAGGCAAGATGCTTGTTCCACAAGAAGAAACAGGCAAGATGCCTGTTCCACAAAATTGGAACTTAAAACCAGTCAAAGTTCCTAACTTTATAATTATTGGTTGTCAGCGGTGCGGGACGACTTCTCTGTATACTTATTTAGCTCAACACCCGCAAATTTTGACTCCGATTAAAAAGGAGATGGATTTTTTCTCGTGGCACTTTGACAGAGGGATTGATTGGTATTTGGCTCATTTTCCGCCAATGCCTCCGGGAGAGCAATTTTTGACGGGCGAAGCAAGTCCGAGCTATTTTGACTGTCGGGAAGCACCGGAACGGCTCTACAGCCTGTTTCCAGAGGCTAAACTGATTGTACTTTTGCGAAATCCGGTCGATCGGGCGATTTCTCAATTCTACCGCTTGACTGACTTAAATTGGGAAGCGCGATCGCTCGATCGAGTAATTAGCGATGAAATTGAACGGTTGAATCAAAATCCAGAATACATCATCGGCGAGGAACCGGGGAATTATTTAGCTCGCGGTAGGTACATAGAATTTATCAAAAACTGGCGGACTTTCTTTCCCCAAGAACAGTTGTTAATTTTGAAAAGCGAAGATTTTTATGCAGGTGCGGCGACAACCGTCAAGCAAGTTTTAGAATTCTTAGATTTGCCGGAATATCAATTGTCTCAATACCAAAATGCTAATCCCGGTTCTTACCAGCCGATCGAGCAATCGGTTCGCGACAGGTTGAGCGATTATTTCCGACCTTACAATCAGGAATTAGAGCAATATTTTGGGAGGCAGTTTGATTGGGAATAAAGTTGAGCTAAAATTAGCTTCTTCGTTACTTACTATGCTAAATAAATAGTTAAATCAGTAAAATAAATTGAACAAATAGGTCAAAATGCCAATCAAGTCCTTCTCAGGCTTGACATTTAAGCGAGTTTGATTGTTAACTATAAATAGTCACTCTTAGTTTGGGGGAGCGAATTATAGTCATCACCACAAAAAAGGTACTAAAGTTCTAACAGAGCTTCTGAATATACAAGGAATTAAAGAATTAAAGCCCAAACCCTACTCCCCACAAAAAAACTTACTCTTTGTGGAACAGGCATCTTGCCTGTTCTGGACAATGCTAAAAGATGCAATTGCGAACACTTTCATCTCGTTTAACTTGCTCTACCACCGCCCTAAAACAGAATACTTAAATCCCCGACTTCTTCAAGAAGCCGGGGATTTAAAACAATAAAACTGCCCCTACAAATTAATGACTACCCGCTCCAGCAGCCCGTTTAAACGCCTCATCAAGCACTTCCGAAAGCGTCGGGTGAGTGTGAACTCGGAATGCTAAAGTATTAACAGAATCGCGCTGGGCGATCGCATTTGCCGCCTCCTGAATCAAATCCGCAGCGTGCAAACCGAAAATGTGAACTCCCAACAACTCCCCAGTATCTTTCCGGTAAATCACCTTAGCCATACCGTCAGTTTCACCCTCCGCAATAGCCTTAGAATTTCCCTTAAAATAACTCTTGACAGAACCGACCTCAAACCCTTCAATTTTTCCTAAGTCTTTGGCCGCAGGTTCAGTCATCCCCACATAGCTAATTTCCGGGTGAGTAAATGCCGCCGCCGGGATACTCAAATAGTCAACTTCACGCGCACGCCCGCAAATATTTTCCACCGCAGCAATTCCCTGAGCAGACGCAGAATGGGCTAACATCATCTTGCCATTAACATCGCCGATCGCCCACAAATTTTGCACCGGTTCTCCCGCCGCCAAAACCTGCATCTTATCGTTAACTGGGATATAACCGCGCATCGTTTCCACGCCAACAGTTTCTAACCCCAAATTCTTGCTCACCGGCACGCGACCAGTTGCTACCAAACAAGCGTCAACTTCCAAAACTTCGACAACTTCCTTAGTTTTGAAATCAGCTAATTCAATAATTACCGGCGAACCAGGAATAATCTTCTTAGCCAACAACCCAACTTTTGTTTCAATATCGCGGGGTGCAATTAACACTCGTTCTGCTAACTTAGCAATATCCGGGTCAAAAGTCGGCATCAATTGGTCTAAAGCTTCAATCATCGTAATTTCGCAGCCCAGGGCCGTGTAAATATCCGAAAACTCCAAACCGATATAGCCGCTACCAATAATTGCAATCCACTTCGGTAGCGATTCCAACCTGACAGCATCATCGCTGGTAAATACAGTTTTGCCATCAATTTCTATCCCAGGGGGGACGAAGGGAACCGAACCGGGAGCGAGAATAATATCCTTGGCGGTAATAGTTTTCTCGCCTTTATCGGTTTCGACGGTAATTTTTTGAGCACTGGCAATTTTGCCCCAACCTTGAATGACATCGACGTTCAAACGTTTGAGGCTGTTAGTCAAGTCGCCGCGAAGTTTGCTAACAATAGTATTAGCGTGATTGGCGATCGCCCCGCGATCGAAATCCACACTCCCCAACTGAATACCCAAAGTCTTCAGGTGGTGGGCATTCCGCAAATCTCGCACCCGCCCGGAAGCCGCCAACAGCGCCTTCGAGGGAATGCAGCCACGGTTGACGCAAGTCCCCCCCATATCGCCCGCTTCGATAATTGCCACTTTCAGCCCGCAGCTAACCGCGTGTATGGCCGCCCCGTGTCCGCCCACGCCAGCGCCGATAATTGCTAAATCGTAATCAAATCCCTGAGTCACCTTAAAATCTCCTAATGCCTTTGAAATCTTAGGACTCAAGCAAAAAACACCGTATTTCCGTCCTTTCGGGGTGGCGCGTTCCCATCGCAACCCTTGAACAGCGGTAATAGTTGCATAAGTCCTGTCTCCTTATTCTCGACTAGACTAGGGTTAATTAGACAACGAAAGAGCCCTAACTGAGATTTTTTCAGGGTCAATGATTTTGAGCTGGGTCTGCACCAAGTCTCAAATCACTCAGTAGGCGGGTGTAGAGTTAAATATAGTTTGAAGGCTGACAAGGCCCGCTGCAGGTTTTATAGCAGGGCGGTTTCATTCTTGGTAGGGGCCGTGCCCCCGTGCCGGCCCTTTTGGCTGAAACCCCCATTCGATGGTTGGTGGCAGGGGTAGGCACGGGGAGTAGGGGTAGCACTACCCCTACAAAAACCTCGTTTTTGGTGAGAATGAAACAGCCCTGGGTTTTATATGGGGCAGCAAGTTCAGCCACAGGCATTCCCATCGCCCGGTTAAATTCTGTCCTCCTGCTTGTTTTAGTCGGTTTTCATGTCTAATATCTGCACGCGCCGGGGCAGACAGACTTTGTTGGCAAATTTTAGACCCTATGGAGTGGCTTATGACGGATGACGACGACCAGAAAGATTTACGCCGGGCCTCGGCTCAATCATTTTTTGAGTCCCTGGATGAATTGTTCGATTCTATAGAATCGAACAGCACGCAAGCTGCACAACCGAAATCTCCACCGCCTCCGGCTAAACCTTCGAGTCAGTCTTCGAGTTTGCCGAAGAAGACTAGACCTGCGAAAATTAATTTGTCGGATTTTGAAGATGCGATCGCCGATTTGGAACAGTTTATCCAGAAAAAACACTCCAAACGCCCGGAATCCAATCAATAGTGCGATGACACATTTTCAAGTAATGACTGTTGACTGTTGACAAGCGAATTTCAAAGGTGGTACCCGCCACGTGATTGATCCGTGGAATCAATCCAAAATCTAAAATCTAAAATCCTCAAGAAAGAGCATTTATCTCGCGCAAGTCAATCTAAAATCTAAAATCTAAAATCTAAAATCGATTGACTGTTGACTGTTGACAAGCGAAAAATTTTAGATTAAGGTTCACGCTCCCAGATGAATCTGTGGAGTCAATTTTTAATGTCAAATTCGGCAGCATAGGAATAATTCATCTCTCTGCTCTCTGACTCTGTGTTCTCTGTGTCCTCTGCGGTTTAATCATTCCAAAGCAACCAGAATTGATATCAATCTAAAATCTCAAATCTCAAATCTAATAGCAGAGGAATCATTCCTCTCTCTGTTCTCTGACTCTGTGATCTCTGTGTCCTCTGCGGTTTAATCATTCCACAGCAACCAGAATTGATATCAATTCCAAATCTAAAATCGACTGGCTGTTAACGGTGCTTTCGGCTTAACCTGCTTAGGTTCCACCTACAAAACATTCACATTTGCTTGAGGATGGCTTTACAATAATCAAGCCTGATAAATTATCTAAATTTACTATTAATAGCCTTATTTTTAGGCTTTGAGTGCTGCGGTAATTGCCTCGATCGCACTTCGATCGCCCGATCGCCGATCGCACTCACAGGCAACTCCCATTCATCAATATCAAGATCATTGCGGAACTTCACCGGAATATCAGCACCGTTAATAATCGCTCCCAACAGCCGCGGCCCGGATTTATGCGACTCCTCATCCTCAGATTCCAGCAACTGATCTGCAGCCTCAGACAACATACTAGACAAAGTGTAACCAGGCCGCGCCACCAAAATCATACCGTCCGTGTACGGTTCCAGCGTCAGCGCGTCGTTGCACTCGCTCAACGCCGGAGAATCCACAACCACAAAATCAAAGCGGTTGCGAACATCCTCAAACAACCTCCGCATTTCGCTGGATTCGAGTACGGCCGAGGCCTGTCGCAAAAAGCCGGGACTCGGCACGACGTATAGGTTCTCTACCTCTGGAACCAAAAGGACGCACTCGCTAATATTGCCGTAATAGTGCAAAGGTTCCACCGTCGCCAAAGGATCAGCAGCAATTTTCAAAGATTCAACGTTAGAAGGCGATCGCAAATCTGCTTCAATTAGCAAAGTCCGTTTACCCGATCGAGCCGATGCAATTGCCAAATTGTAAGCACTAAAACTTTTCCCCTCCAAAGGCGCCGCCGAAGTCAGCAACACCACCTTCACCGGTTTGTTCCCGATCCGGCGCAAATTAGTACGCAACCGCTCGTAAAATTCCAAATAGGGAGAATTTGCCTCCAAGGCGAGCGGCATTATTTCATCGCCGTAGGAATCAAACACCGTCACTTCAGGCAAAACTCCCAGTATTGGCACCTCTTTTTCCACCAAAGCCGCCCGCACTTCTTCCCAACTGTAAAACTTGCCGTTGAGCATCCCCAACAAAAATATCAATCCCCCGCCCAGCAGCAATCCCACAAAGCCGCCCACCGCCAGCATCACGGGCAAACCTCTCTTGTTTGACTCAACGTCATCAGTTTGCGGCAATTGGGCGATTCTCAAACTCCCCGTTGTCTCAGCTACCGCCGCCTCAGCATCTACCAAAGCCGACTGCATCTTGTCGTAGAGAGCTTTTTTGAACGCGACTTGCTGGGCTAACCGCGCTTGTTCTAACTGCTTGTTGGGGATTGTCGCGTGTTCCCGACGCAATTCTTGTTCAGTTTTCTCGATTCCTTGGAGTTGCTGTTGCACCGTATCCCGCTGCGTTTGCAAAGCAATCAAAGTTTGAGCTAACTGCTGTCTGGCCGGATCTAAAGAAGAGTCTACCCGAATTCGATCGGCACTTCTGAGCGGAGCCGCCACCCCGTTACCGCCTAGTACCTCAGACTGCCGCTGCTGCAACTGCTGCTCAAAAGCAAGTTTTTGTTTAAGCAATTCCACAATTTTCGGGTGTTCCTCCTGCAAGTCGCTGCGGAGAATTTTGAGCTGAGATTCGATCGAAAACAATTGCACTCGCAGTTGGGCAATAATTGGATCGGCAGAGAGTGCTTGAGCGACGTAAGCTTGCTCCACATTCAATCCCAAGCGATCCTGCAAACTGTTAATTTGAGCTTCAATTCCTCCCAACTGCACGCGAAGTTGCCGCTGCTGCTGTTGGCTGCTGGTAATCGCTTGCGGCAGTGCACCGCTCTGAGCTGCTAAAATTGAAGTTCCTTCTCGTTTTTCGTAGGCTTCAAGTTTTGCTTCCGTCTCTCTGAGTTCCTGAGTTACTGTCGGCAAACGCTTGTTAATTTGGTTGATCGTCTCACGAAGTCTAGAAGTATTAAGAGTTTCGCTGCGAGCCACCATTTCGAGCATCAGGGTCTCTACTACCTTTACTGCTTTTTGGCGATCGGCATTTTTATACAATACTTGAATCAAAGCGCTGGGGTCATTATTCTTACTTGGCATCTTTATCTGCACATCTTTTTCCAGCTTTTTAGCCAAAGCTTGTATTTTTTCTTTCGCTTCTTCTTTGTTTAATTTTTCTTCGGGTTTGATGAGTTTTTCGGCTGCTGGTTCAACCACCCTTGTATCCAGTAGCATATCTTTAGTTATTTCTTGTCCTTCCTGTTGAATTTTAGTAGTAGTCGATGAAAAAATCACGCTCGGCCTGTCGTAGGCCAGCGTACCTATTGCAACGTAAACTGGCGCCGGCTTTGGCTGCACGGCCACTACTCCCGACACGCCAACAGTCACCGCGAGAGTAGCCAGTCCCACCCACTTGTATTGGTCGAAAGCAATTAAATAACGTTTAACAACTGATAAAGTCATGACGATTTTAGATTTTAGATTTTAGATTTTAGATTGCTAAGTGTTAACGATAACTAATGATTGCGGACTAATTCTACAAATCCCCCAAAAACCTTAGAACTTTCGGTCGGTGATTAAAACCCATATCGCCTAAGTCATTCTCCATCTTAAATCTAAAATCTAAAATCTAAAATCTAAAATGGTATGACTACCTATCATTACGTGACGGGCCGAACAAATCTGTTACCCCATTTCTCAACTGCTCAAAGAACAGAATAAATCCCAAAGTATCGCGGAATGGTCGAGTAAAAGTATTGATTACATAACCAATGCGCTCTACCAAATTCCTACCAATCACAATCACATCATTATCTTCGAGCATCGGGTTCTGAGAAACATTGCCCTCCAAAGCAGCTTTAGCATCTATCGAACGGTTGATTGCTCTACCTTGCTTTTCGTCGAACCGAATCAGGGCTATTTTTCGCAAGTCAGCAAGATTAACAGGCAAGTTGTTGAGAGCATCCAAAAACCGACTGCCATTTTCAACATAGAACGAGGTCAAACCACCACTAGCGTAACTCAAAACTCGAACGTAGATCCTGGGCTTAATCAGAGTAGACCGCGAAACCAGAGCTTTATCGTAGTCTAGGTTTTTGGTACTAGCGTCCAATTCCGGGATGACAATCACATCTCCCGATGCCAAAGGAAAATCGAACAAATCGTTACCGTTTGCTAGGGGAGTGTAGAGGTCGATTGGTTCCTCCACCGAGGAGCCGTCCATCAGCGTCCGCCGCACTCGCACCTCCCGCAAATCGGCTTTTCCCGTGACTCCCCCCGCAGTCACCAAAGCAGCCGAAATTCGACCAGAACCCGCCGGAAGCGTGTAAAAACCAGGTTTGCTGACTTCTCCGGTGACAGTGATTTGGACGGGGACAGCAGCAGCAGCGAGGCTGTACCTGGATGCTAAATCTTGATCGGATTTGCGATCGGGCGTAACCTGTTTATACGGTACGACGATCGCATCTCCATCTTCCAAACGCAAATCCGGTGGAGCAATACCAGTTTGCAACGGTGTCAAAATATCAACAACTTGCTCCGCCACAGCACCGGACGGCAGAGTCCGCCGCACCCGCACCGCCCGCAGTTCCGCCGTAGGATTAGTCCCAGCAGCAGCCGCCAAAGCCGCAGGAAGCTGGGGGGTTTGCAGCGGATAAAAACCCGGTCTGGCCACTTCCCCCGTCACCGTCACCACTACGGGGCGCTGAACCAGCAAAGCAGCCGAGACTTGAGGATTTTTGATAAATTGGCCAAAGCGCTCCCGGAGGCGCTGCTGTGATTCTTCGACAGTAAGGCCGCGCACATTTACTGTTCCGATTAGCGGCAGTACAATTACCCCTTCAGGGCTGATTGCACCCGTAAAACCTAGCTCTGGGAAGCGCTGAACTTGAACAGAAATCTGGTCTCCCGGCCCCAGGCGGTAGGGCCGATTCCGAAAAGCTGGGTTAATATCCCGGTTGAAATTGGCAGGCGGCGGTGGCGGTACAGGCGGTGGCGGTGGCGCCACGAGTCGCTCGTCTCTGGGAACAACAGATTGAGCTAAAGCCGTTTGCGAAAAATTTTTGCTATTAAAACCCCAGAATACAGCAGCAAAAGATAGAGTCCAAGCAGTTGAATGCAGGCCTGCCAAGTAAAAAGCGAGGCGATTTTTAATAGTGGATTTTTGCCGCATTTTCAGAGGATTTAAAAAAGTAATATTTTGAATAATGACCTGATTTGTAAGTTTCATCTAAATATAGCGACTAGAAAAAACAATAAGATATTTTAGGGGCGAGTTGAATCCCCCGGATATTTACTAAAAAACAGTTGAGTTTGGCAAAACTCGCCCACGCGCTAGACTGATTTATTTGCACCTACCTGCTTACTGAAACCGAAAAGTTTCTGTAATTAATTTAGCCTGGACACTTTCGGCAAGAGATTCCAGCAATGGTTGAGCTATCTTAATCTCGCCCTGCGGTTGAATGGGAAGGATGATACTGACAGCAACCCAAGAGGCGCGGCGGTTCGAGAGTCTAGCCATGCTGTCTTCCCAAAACCAGCGACTGGTTGCTGGAGAACCCCCGTTAGGCCAAGCGTACCACTGCACGACAGCAAAAGTTTGTTGGGGAGTCCAGCTTCGGAAAAACCTCGCCTCGACAGTAGGCGGTGGCTGGCCGGGTATTGGTGCTAATTTAACTGTAAACCTCAAAGTGCGATGAGAATCGGTTTGCCATCGGTGAAATCCATCGATATCTAGCCATTCTACTTGGGGCTGGTTTTTGGGGTAATTTTGAGGCAACAGCAATAAAATGGCAATTGTTTTATCCTTTTTAATTTCTTGAACTAACCATCTGTGAGTGCCAATTTGAACGTTATTCTGAACGGCTATAACCTGCCACCCAGGAATTTTTATCCCGTTTTGGCGCACACTTCTTAATTGCTTGAGGTTGGCAAGGGTTGGCGGGTTTGTCCAAGGCCACCTTCCCGTCGCGTAGCCTGGAATTGCTACTGCTCCAACTAATACCAGCAAAAACACCAGTACCATAATTTTAGATAATTGATACCGCCGCAGGAGTTTCTGTGCTGAAATCATCTGTTTCATTAATTGCCAGACTGACTTGGGAAATACTTTTCCATCCCGTTGAGGAGAAGTACCAATAACCCTAGTATACAAGCAGAATACAAATCTCCGCCCCATCCGGCGTGTAGCCAATTAAAAAGCGTCTCTCTGTCGGTTCCGTGAAAGTAAGTTAGCAAAGTATTGCGAAAAATGTTGGAAGTGATGCTAATAATGGATGTAATCACTAAAAACAAAAGACTTTTTTTGCCCGAGTTCCAAACTCCCGTCCAATCCAGCAGAATTAAGCTAACGTAAAGACTGGTAAACAGCATTTTTAAGCCTGCACAGTGTGGAGCAACTTCTACAATGCGATCGTTTACGTACAGATAAATTTCTTCCACTCTCACGTTGATACCAACCTTAATTAATATCCAGCCTGATGTTTCAGCAATGAATTGCTGTAAGGGCAAGGCGTAGGGTTCTATGAGGTAAGGAATGTGGTTTGGCGAGGCCAGAAATACGAATAAAAGTGGCATCGCCTGCAATTGTAAGCCGGGAATTCCTTTTAAAGATAAGCAAATGCTGGCCAGCATTATGGGGAGGGATAAATTTACTAAATCGCTCAAGCGACTCAGATAAAAAAGCGTGGCTAGTACCAGCAAAAAGCCTCCCAAAGGATGAGGTGAATTGGGCAAGTTGCGCCAGCACTTTCGGTTCATCCAAGCAATATAAGCTGCGTAGGGCAAACCAATTAGTCCGTGGCTGAAATATTCGTGTTCGAGGCTGATGCTTTTGTTGAACCAGCCGTCGTACCAGTGTACTAGCAAGGGGGCGTACAGCAGCACTAGGAGCGCCGTGATACCTTCCCCCAGGAGGTATCGCTTGAAAACAATGCGAATTTTGCGCTGGATTTGCATGGTTTGAGAAGTTTTAAGATTGCCGCGCTGGATTCGCAACGCTTTGGGGTTTTAAAGTGTGAGTTAAAGATTTGTTAATTCCCGACATCAGGCATCAATATCAATAAAGGACTCTCGCGCAGGGTGGGGGCGGGTTTATTTAACCTGTCTGCACCCTTTAAAGCTATTGGTGAACCCGCCCCTACGGGTTTTTGATATGGGTGCCTGATGTGAGTTAATTCGGAACTTAAATGCTTTTATAACTGCACTCTACTGCTGGAAACAGGTTCCGCATAACTTTTATGAACAATTAGCAATTCAATGATAGTACGATCGCCCGAACAACTTGCTCGATCTGAGTATTGCTCAATCCGGGATACATTGGCAATGATAAAATTTGTTGGCACAGGGTTTCTGCGTGGGGGAAGTCGCCCCGATTACCTAAGTTTTGGTAGGCGGGTTGCAGGTGGCAAGGTACGGGATAGTGTATGCCTGTTTGAATGCCGTGTTGGGCGAGTTTTTCCTGAAGGGTGTTGCGGTCGATCGAGCTTTCCTCAGTAATTTTGATAACATATAGGTGATAAATGTGACCGCTGCTGCTGTGGTTGGCGATGGGTACAATGCCTTTGCGTTTCAGGGGTTCTAATAGACTATTGTAGTATTGGGCGGCGGCGGTGCGATCGCGATTCCATTTTTCTAAGTAAGGCAATTTAACGTTGAGCACGGCGGCTTGCAAATTGTCGAGGCGGCTGTTGCTACCAATTTCTGTGTGCAAATATTTGCTGGGTGCTCCGTAATTGCGGAGAGTTCGCATTTTTTCTGCGAGTTGTGCATCGTTAGTAATTAACATCCCGCCGTCGCCAAAAGAACCAAGGTTTTTGCTGGGATAAAAGCTGAATGCTGCTGCTTTTCCAATGGAACCCGCGCGGTATCCTTCTCTTTCGGCTAAGTGCGCTTGGGCGGCATCTTCAAATATGATTAAATCGTGGCGCTTCGCAAAATCTAAAAGCTGCCGAGGCGATACCATTTGACCGTAGAGGTGTACGGGGATAATTGCTTTAGTTTTCGAGGTAACTGCTGTTGCGGCTGCTGTGAGGTCAATCAGGGCGGTTTCCGGATCGCAATCTACAAGAATAGGTATAGCTTTGGCTTTTAGGACGGCAATTATCGTAGCGATAAAAGTGTTAGCGGGTATGATAATTTCGTCGCCTGGATTAATACCGCAAGCTTGGAGTCCCAGAGCGATCGCATCTGTTCCGCAAGCCACTCCTACGCCGTATTTTACTCCAGAAGCTGCTGCAAATGCTGTTTCAAATTCTGCGAGTGCTTGACCTAAAATAAAGTCTCCTTGCTCGATAATTTTTCTAATTGCTTCTGTTATTTGGTATTGGATTGGTTGGTGTTGCAGGGAGAGGTTGACAAACGGAACTTTTGGCTGGCGACTACTCATACATCAGAGGAATACGAATTATTTATATTAACATTTAAGTGCGGATATCTTTTAAAAGTTTTTAACCGCAGAGGTCGCAGAGAGCGCAGATGAAGAGAGGAGAAAGCCTCGCGCACTTTTCTTGAGTTGTAAATTAAATCAAGGTTTTTCTGTAATATAGAATCAGATATTTTTCCCGTAATCAAACTCATGGAATACAAAAAACTGGGCGACAGCGATTTATCAGTATCTGAAATCTGTTTGGGTACGATGACTTACGGCCAGCAGAATACCGTTGAGGAAGCGGCCCAACAGCTCGATTTTGCGATCGATAGAGGCATCAACTTTATCGATACGGCAGAAATGTATCCCGTTCCTGGAAAGGCGGAAACTCAGGGAAAAACAGAGGAATATATCGGGGAATGGTTGGCGAAACAGCAGCGGGATAAAGTCATTATAGCGACTAAAGTAGCCGGCAGAAGCACTCGATTAAAGTGGATTCGGGAAGGGAAAAATCAGATCGATCGCCCAAATGTCGAAAAAGCGGTGAATGACAGCCTGAAGCGCTTGCAAACTGACTACATCGACCTGTATCAGATCCACTGGCCCGATCGCTACGTGCCCTTATTTGGCGCGCCCGATTACGACATCGCCCAAGAACACGAAACTGTACCGATTTTGGAACAGTTAGAGGTGTTTGCTGACTTAATTAAAGCTGGGAAAATCCGCTATTTGGGTTTGAGTAACGAGACGCCTTGGGGAGTTTGCGAGTTTTGCACTTTGGCTGAAAAACATGGCTTGCCGAAAGTTGTTTCGATTCAGAATGCTTTCAGTTTGAGCAATCGGACATTTCACCTAAATTTAGCAGAAACTTGCCGCTTTAAGAATGTGGGATTGATGGCTTATAGTCCTTTGGGATTTGGGCTGTTAACGGGTAAATACTTGAATGGAATTCCCGAAAATTCTAGGTTGGCTTTATTCGCGGGATTCGGCCAGCGTTACGATAAAACTAATCTGAACGATGCGGTGAAAGCGTATGTTGAGATTGCGGGAAAACATGGGATAAGTCCGGCGCAGATGGCTTTGGCGTATGTGCGATCGCGCTGGTTTGTAACTAGCACAATTATCGGTGCAACCAGCCTCGAACAGTTGGAGGAAAATATCGGTAGTTTGGAGGTGAATTTGGATCGGGAGATTATAGCGGAAATCGATGCGGTGCACGCTAAGTATCCGAATCCGACACCGTAAGATATCTCGGCGGTTTAAACCGCTTCTTGTCACACAAAGTCCGCCTGCGCGGACTAAGAGATAGAGGGGAAATTTACCGCAAATTTGGTATTAGTAGGTTGGGTTGATTTCACGAAACGAAACCCAACTTATTAAGCTTTTATATTGTTTAGGATGAACAGCGATGAATAGCAGTCAAAAATTTAATTTTAAATTATCCGAGCGTTTCTTAGAAAACTACGCAGATCCTCCTGAAGATCCATTGGGAGAGCTTTCTCATTTTGAAATGGGATGGCGATGTTTCTGTTTTGAATACAACCATAAAGTTTTCATAGAAATAGGTGAGGCTCAAAAAGAGGTATTTTTAGATCCAGATATCTGTATGATGATTGACAATTACTTTCCCAAGGAAATTGCGAAGCTATCGCAAGGTAAACCAATAGAAATAGACTTTGGTGAGAGTTGGTTCACTATTATGTTGGTACCGATCGACAATAAGATTAACTGCACTTGGATCAAGTTTGGGACTTCGTGCTGGGAAAAGCAGTTTGAGTTCGATCGCACTCACGTATTAGATGTGCTCAGAGGTTTTCTTCAGGAAGTGATGCAGCTAGCTGTAGATAAAGGTTACATCACGCTGGAAGAGAAGGATGAGTTTATTAGTCCGGCTTTGGCTAGCAGTACCGATGCTGCGGTGTTGAGCAAGTAGTTGGTTTTGGTGGTGTTTTGGGCGATCGACCTTTTTTAAAATAATGACGGACAAGTTTCAATCCGTAATAAATATTGAGGTTAATTGCATTTTTAAAATTTCCGTCCCACATCTTGCTAAATGTATCGGTTTCAATCCCTAATAGAGATTTAGGTTAATTGCCACTTAAAAACGCAACCAGTTGCGCTTTTAACAGAGAATAAAACTGTTTAAATCCCTAATAGGGATTGAGGTTAATTGCGACCATGCAGGATTTAACGCTAAATACCCGCTTGGCGGTGTCAATCCTTAATTAAGTTAATTAATACCTCCCATTCAATTAGTATCTCATTTCCTATCCGATTTCATTTTTATCTCTCCCGTTCTGCTTTCTTGGTAACACAGCATGGAGAAAAAAAACAGTAATTTATCCTAAACTTTTGATTGACTACTAGCCAACTAATGTGCTAATAATAAATAAAGAACGTCCTTACTACTTGGAGGTGTTAGGGACGCTCTATTCAAACCACAAATTCTAGAACGGTAGCATTGAACTGCATTAAGCCGTTCTCAGGATTCTGGATGTTATTTAATTTATGCAAAACAATGATACCACAAAATCACCCGCGATCGCTACTCGAAAAGCTGCTCGATCATCCTAATGGTTTGGAGATAGCCCGTATGGTTTATGGGTCGCACCCAAACAGTCAAGAGCTTACAGCATCGGACATTCAGCGCGATCTGCAAAAACTCAAAGACAGAGTGACTACCTTAGAACGCTTACACTCTGAGGATGAGGATCGGAAAGATAAAAACCGTGGATGGGAGTATGAGTCAGATTCCTGGGATAACAATGGTTTATCAAAAGCCGACTCCTTGGAACGCGAATATTCACCCGAAAGACTAGGAATCTGATAGAAACTGCGATCGCCCTTCCCATCCAAAAAATAGGACAATGGTAAAGGGCGATCGCACTTCACCTAAATGCTTAATACGATCGCACTTTTTGCTGTTTTTCCTGCAAAAACTCCGCAAAGTCGCAGACTTCAGCCACTAACTCGTCAGGTAAATTATTTAAAACCGACAGTAAATGCTCTCGAATCCCCATCATTTCGTCGCCAGATTTTACTAATTGCAACTGATGCGGATAAACTGTTTCAACACCAATCGTTTCCATAAATGCGCCCGGTTCATCCTGAGTTGCAGGCACAAAATCCCCGCCAACTTCTGCTTTCACCCATCCCCCAAATAATTCTACTAAATAAGCTTCACCGTTCTTGAAAACCTCAACAATTGTCCCGGCTGTTTGTGGCAGTGCAATCTCGCCATCAGCGAGGGCGACTGCTTCGGTTAAAGTCACTGCATCCAATAACTGAAATTTGCTCATTGCTGTCTCCCAAAGCGTTGAGGAAATGCGGTAACAAATCTAGCAATATCTTCACCAAATAAAACAATCCAACCTGTACGGATTTGCCAAGATACTTCCGATCGCCCTGTAACTAAAATAATAGCTTGGTAGCGTTCTCCATAGTCATTCTGTCCGACTGGCTGTAACAATTCTAGCGAGATTTGGGCTATAATTGCGTCTCGAATCGCCTCCGGTGACTCAAACCCCATCACCTCCCCCCAGAATTTCTGCTTATCTCCGCCTACTCCTGCTTCCGTGGCACTGCTGAAGAGATATTGCGCCTTAGCAATGGGAAACTCTAAACGAGTGGGTGCATTCATAGCATTGACGTTGAGAGTTGATACTGGAGACTAGCTTTAATATCCTCTGCTTCCAAATAGGGATAAGCTGCCAAAATTTCCTCTACACTCATCCCATTTGCTACTAAACTCACTACCAAAGAAACAGTAATTCGCATTCCTCGAATGCAAGCTCTTCCTCCCATAATTTTTGGATCGAAGGTAATGCGATCGAACATCATATCCTCCCACTCTTCCTTAATGTCCCAATAGCTTATCCCGCAAATGCTTAATTCGATCGCGCAATTTACCCGCCTCCTCAAACTCCAACTTCTTAGCCGCCGCCTTCATCTGCGCTTCCAACCGCCCGATTAACTGAGGAATCTCATCCAAAGATAACTCGTTTACCTGTTCGTAAACCTCCTCCAACTGCTGAGAATTCAGCTTGCGCGACACATCCAAAAATGCCAAAATCGCATTACTCGATCGCTTTTTCGCGATCGGCTGCGGCGTAATCCCGTGCATCTTATTGTACGCTAGCTGAATCCCCCGGCGTCGATCCGTTTCGTCGATCGCCTTAACCATACTATCCGTCAAATTATCCGCGTACAAAATCGCCTGTCCCTGAATGTGCCGCGCCGCCCTTCCAATCGTTTGAATCAACGAACGTCCCGATCGCAAAAACCCCTCTTTATCCGCATCCAAAATTACCACCAGCGACACTTCCGGCAAATCCAAACCTTCTCGCAGCAAGTTAACGCCAATCAATACATCAAACTTACCATCCTGCAAATCTTGGATAATTTCGATGCGTTGAATTGACTGGATTTCCGAGTGCAAATACCGCACTCTAATTCCCCTTTCCTGCAAATATTCAGTTAAATCCTCCGCCATCCGCTTGGTTAAAGTCGTCACCAAAACTCGCTCGTCTCGACTTACTCTCTCCTTGATTTCCCCCAACAAATCATCAATTTGTCCTTCCGTCGGGCGCACAAAAATAGTCGGATCTATTACTCCGGTAGGGCGAATTACTTGCTCTGCAACTCTGCCTTCAGATATTTCCATTTCCCAATCCCCAGGCGTAGCAGAAACAAAGATGCACTGATTCTCTTTTGCCCAGAATTCCTCTGCTTTTAAAGGGCGGTTATCTGCCGCGCTGGGCAAGCGGAAACCGTGTTCAATTAATACTTTTTTCCGCGCTTGGTCGCCGTTGTACATCCCCCGAATTTGCGGCACTGTGACGTGAGATTCATCTATCACCAACATCCAATCTTTCGGAAAATAATCAATTAAACATTCTGGCGGTTCCCCCGCATTTCTCCCTGCTAAATGCCGCGAATAATTCTCGACTCCGTTGCAGTAACCTACCTCGCGCAGCATTTCCAAATCGTAGCGCGTGCGCTGTTCCAACCGCTGAGCTTCTAATAGTTTCCCCTGTTTTTCAAATTCTGCCAATCGGTCTTCTAATTCTAGTTCTATTCCTTGACAAGCTGCCTCTAATTTATCTTCTGCCGTGACAAAGTGGCGGGCTGGATAGATATTTAAAGCCGTTGAACTTTGCAGGATTTTACCTGTTACAGGGTCAACGTAGCGAATGGCATCGATTTCATCCCCGAAGAATTCAACGCGAATAATTCTATCTTCGTAAGCGGGGCCAATTTCCAAAACATCGCCTTTGACGCGAAATTTGCCTCTGCCTAAATCTATATCGTTGCGGCTGTATTGAACGTTCACTAAATCTCGCAAAACTTGCCGCTGGTTGACTTCCATTCCTACTCGCAAAGGAATAGCAGCTTTCAGATATTCGGCGGGCATTCCCAAACCGTAGATGCAGCTAATTGAAGCAACTACAATTACGTCGCGGCGTTCAAAGAGCGATCGCGTGGCGGAGTGCCGCAGCATATCTATCTCGTCGTTAATTGCTGCCGTTTTCTCAATGAAAGTATCGGTGACGGCGATGTATGCTTCAGGTTGGTAGTAGTCGTAATAACTGACAAAGTATTCGACTGCATTGTTCGGGAAAAAATTTCGCAGTTCGTTGCACAGTTGAGCTGCTAGGGTTTTGTTGTGTGCTAGGACTAAGGTGGGTCTGCCGACTTTTTCAATCACCGAGGCAATGGAGAAGGTTTTACCCGTACCTGTGGCACCGAGTAAGGTTTGAAATCGATCGCCCGCTTCGATGCCTTTGACAAGTTGCTCGATCGCTAGCGGTTGGTCGCCTGTGGGCTGGAAGGGCGCTTGCAATTGAAAAGATGCTGCCGCAGTTACCATAGGAAAATGTAGCTATTACCCATAAATCTTAACAAAAATGCAGATATTCTGCAATTTCTCTAAGAAAATAGTTAGACTTTTTGACACTCCCCAGCTATTAAGGCGAGGGGATTCTTTGTTCACAGACTCAACTTGCTTGCGACTGGATTTCTCCAGCCAAAGTAGAGGTTGAATCTCCCAAAGCGTTCGGGTCTTTGACCCAAGTTCCGGTATGCCCTACCGTACTCAAGGCTAATTTCAGAATGCTAATCGCGGCGTTCCAATCCCTATCCATAACAAATCCACATTCACAAACGTGGGTTCTTACTGATAGGGATTTTTTGACTATTGCACCGCAGTTAGAACATTTTTGCGAAGTATAAGCAGGATTGACAGCAACCGTTACCCTGCCAAACTTTACGCCAAAATATTCCAACCACTTCCTGAATTGATACCAACCAGCATCGTTAATCGATTTAGCCAGACAGTGATTCTTTGCAAGATTCTTAATCCTCAAATCTTCGTAGGCGACCAAATCGTTAGATTGGATTACGTAACGCGCCAGTCTCTTAGCGTGTTCTTCACGTTGCCTACTTATTTTGAGGTGTGCTCGCCCTAATCGATTAATTGCTTTCTTTCGGTTGGCAGAGCCTTTCTTTGTGCGAGAGACACGTCGCTGTCGAAACTTCAACCGTTTCTCGCTTGTTCGGTAAAACTTGGGATTTGGTTCAGTATGACCGTCGGAGTCTGTATAAAACTCTTTCAAGCCCACGTCCAATCCAACTGTTTTACCTGCTGGCGTTGTATCTACATTGTGATCAGCACTGATTGCAAACTGAACGTAGTAGCCGTCAGCGCGACATATTAAGCGAAGTCGCTTGATCTGATCGATTTGGTAGAAGTTAAGATCCCACGTCCCTTTTAGTTTGAGCTTGCCAATTCCCTTTTTGTCAGTGAATGTTATTTGCTTCCGAGTTTCTGAAAGTTTCCAGCCACTGACTTTGTACTCAACAGACCGACTGTTTTTCTTGAAAGTCGGATAGCATTTCTTTCCGGGAACGGCTTTCTTGCAGTTGTCGTAGAACCGAGCAATCGCAGAATAAGCTCTTTCCACAGAAGCTTGGCAAGCACTAGAATTCAAATCTTTGACAAAGGCAAACTCTTCTCTGAGCGCAGTGCTGTGCCGATACAAGTCTTTTTGCCCTACTCCTCGGTTGTCGATCCAAAATCGGATGCACTTGTTCCGAACGAATTGAGCAGTTCTGATTGCCTCGTCTATTGCTGCGTACTGATTTGGTTTGCCTTTAGCCTTGAATTCTAAAACGAACATCTTACGTGAGAACTCGCTACGTTAAAAGTCTAACACAAAGCCGTCCTATAAGGACGGGGCTTTAAACCCAAGTTTTTGGTAATATTATTTTAATCATCGGCCCAAATAGAAAGCAGAAAGCCCACAAAAGCAGTAGCAGTTGTCCGAACCCAGCAATCAACAGTAATAAGCGAGGAAAAGAATTATGGATACGAGGAGCACAGGTACAGGCAAAGGCAAAGCACTCGCCCGCCGTGGCAAAGGAGGTTCCAAAAGCCAACCGACAGAACCCACGGATGCCAAAGCAACAGGAATTCAACTTTATCGGCCGCAACTCATGCATGACAATCGCCCCGTCGGCCCAGACGATTTTACCATCAGTGAGACCGTCTCGATTTCGGGGAACCGTCCGATCGGCATTAGCACCCTGCACCTCAGCGAAACCTACGGCATTGTAGGCAATCGCCCGGTCGAATCCAGCGACTTTGAAGTGGTTGCTACAATCGGCAATCGCCCGATCGGCTCCAGCGCCATGCAAGTCAGCGAAATGTTCAGTATGTCCGGTGCCCGCCCTATAGCAATCAGCACTCTTCATATTGATGAAGTTTACTCGACAATGGGAGGTAATCGGCCAATTGCTTCAAACGAAATTGACGATAGCTCAACATTAATGGGCTTTTTAGATTAATTAGTCAGTTGACAGTTGACAGTTGACTGTTGTCAGTTGACTGTGGTTATTTCTTATTTGTTACCTGCTACTAATAAGCAATAACCATAGCACTTCTGGGTTGAATGAGGTACGTCTGGTAATTGGTAATTGATAGGGATGTATAGCGGTTTTCTCTTGAAGTGAAATGCTAATCTGTAGGGTGCGTCGCCCTCAGATGAGAAATGAAACTTGCAGATTTTTCCGGGCGATGCACCTTACCCTTATCAATAGCGGATCTAACAATTTGTTGCGTCCAAGACTGTAATAACCACTGACAAAAGTCAACAGTCAACAGTCAACAGTCAACAGCCAACTAATTACTTCTCGATACCCTGATATTTGCTCAATAAAGCAGCAAAGCGCTTGTAATCCACAGGCTTCCTCACATACTCCGCCGCTCCCAATTCCAAACCCTGATTTTGGTCGTCCAAAAAAGTTATCATAATCACTGGAATATCAACCAAATCTTGATCGGCTTTCAACGCCGACAGCACCGCCCAGCCGTCCATACTTGGCATCATCACGTCCAGAATAATCGCGTCGGGCAGCAACTCCTTAGCCAACAGAAGCCCCCCTTGACCGCTAGCCGACGATCGCACCCGAAATCCCTGTTTCGACAAGCAGCGAGTCATCAAATCCCGCGCATCTGGATCGTCGTCAATCACCAGCACAGTAGCAGCATCGGGCAAATCCAGCGGCTGCGATCGCACTGCTTTTTGCTTCGCTTCAGTCGTCGCTACACTCGTTTCTAACTCCTCGCAAGACTTCGGCTGCATTTCTTCAATTTCTCGATCGTCCTGCGCTTCTTTTGGGTTTTTAACCGCAATCGGCAACTGGATCGTAAAACTAGAACCGCAGCCAAACTCGCTCTCAACGGTAATGTCTCCGCCCATCATCTGGCAAAACTTCCGGCTAATTGTCAGCCCCAAACCGGTGCCGCCGTATTTGCGGGTAGTAGAATCGTCCGCTTGAGCGAAAGCTCCGAACAGCCTCGACACCTGATCCTCAGTCATGCCGATGCCACTATCGGTGACTTGAAACACGATCGAAGACTTTTGACACCGAGAAGGATCTGCCGAGAGTTCTTCGGAATTGCCGATCGGCAAAACCTCCCCTTCTTCCTTCCAAACATTAATCGTAATTTTGCCTCGATCGGTAAACTTAGCAGCATTGCTCACCAAATTCAACAGCGCTTGTCGCAGCTTCGACGAATCCGAGTAGATCGTGCCAATATTGCGATCGCAATTGACGATCAAAGTATTGCCATTTTTCCCTAGCGTCGGTTGAACAGTAGTGACAACCTGCTCGATCAAATCCCACACCTCAAAAGTCTCCAAGAAAAGAGTCATCTTTCCTGCTTCAATTTTAGAAATATCCAGGATGTCACTAATAATGTTGAGCAACTGCTTGCCTGCCATATTAATGCTTGCCAAATCCATCACAAACTCTTCTTCGCCGAGTTCCAGAGCCTCTTCTTGCAGCAGCTCGCTGTAGCCGATAATCGCATTCAAAGGCGTCCGCAACTCGTGAGTCATATTTGCCAAAAAAGTGCTTTTCGCCCGGTTGGCAGCTTCCGCAGCATTCTTAGCGACTTCCAATTCCTCCGATCGTTCCTCTAGCTGCTGCTGCCGCACCTCCAAACCGTTGAGCAAACTGCTAATTTGCTGAGCCATTGTATTGAGAGTAGAAGATAGCACCCCGATCGCGTCATTAGAAACCACAGGCGATCGAGCCGTCAAATCACCGCTAGCCATCTGTTCGGCAGTTTCCCGCAGCAAGCCGAGATTCCGAATAATTGCTGACACCGACACAAAACCCCCTATTCCCGCGATCAAACTCAAAGCCAAAGCCCCCATCAGCCAGTGCTGAGTGCGGCTCGCCACAAACAGAGTTTGCTGCACCAGCACCGCCATTGCTGCCTCAGAAACCCCCGCAGGAGCTGAGGCAGCCTCTATTGCCAGCAAATAGTTCTTCATCTCCACAGAACCCATCCACCCGACTCCCACCGCCATCCAAGTTATCAGTACCAAGATGACAAACAGCCCGCTCAAAGACGCCCGAGTTCCCAGAGAAATACCCCTCGTAGCAAGTGCCGCCGCCCAAGGATAGCCCTTGAGAAAAGGATCAGGCCGAACCGGTGCGCCGGAATTCCAAATCTCCTCAATTTGACCGTCCAGCCTCACCTTGCCAATCCGCACTGTTTTCCAAATATGCTGAGTTTGGGCATCTATTTTTACCTTCCCCGAAGGCGCTGCAAACTCAATATTTTTAGCAGCCGCCCTGACTTTAACCACATTTGTCGAACCAGCTTTTTCTACTGCTTGCTTCCACAGGTAAACGCCCAAATAAGCCGCTTCGATCGGGTCATCCGTGACTCGATTTTCCCCGTATCGGGCTTTATAAGCCTTGACAAATTTCCGATTTTCCGGTGTATCCACCGTTTGAAAATAGTTCCAAACCACAAAATGTCCAGCAATATTGGACGGCCCGATCGCCCGCACTTCCTCTTCTGCTACGCTGACCGACATCACCGGCAAATCATCGGGTTTCACGCCAGCTTCCCGCAACTTTTGGAAAAAAGCCACATTGCTGTCCCCGTTGAGAGTGTTGAGAATCGCATCCGGTTTCACTGCTAAGATATGTGCGATCGCCTCGCCCACTTCCCTCGAACCCAGCGGCAGATACACTTCCCCCGCCAACTCTCCCCCCAGTGCCGCCAGTTGAACTTTCACAATCCGATTTGCCGTGCGGGGAAAGATATAATCCGAACCCAACAGGAAAATTTTCCGCTTCCCCTGTGCCAGCAAGTAATTCACCCCAGGCACAATCTGTTGGTTTGGGGCAGCACCAGTGTAGAAAATATTCGGACACTTTTCTAGCCCTTCATACTGCACCGGATAGAACAGCAAACCGCTGCCGTGTTCAAAAACCGGCTGTACAGCTTTGCGGCTCGCCGAAGTCCAACAGCCAAATACCACCGCCACCTGCGCTTCTAGGAGCAATTGCTTAGCTTTTTGAGCAAAAGTTTGCAAATCGCTGGCTCCATCCTCTATAACCGCTTCCAAGGGGCGTCCGAGCACCCCTCCCGCCGCATTAATTTCCTCAACAGCCAACAGCGTCGCATCTTTAACAGAAATTTCGCTGATGGACATCGTGCCCGTCAGCGAATGCAAAACGCCTATTTTGATCGGCTCACGAGTCGAGCCTGCTGCTGCGAGGGGGTTACTGCTCCTTGCTCCCATAGGGTTTTAGATAATTTTTACTAATAACAGAAATTTTAGTTCGATCCTGCACGAAGTTAGCCTTGAGGCTAAATCTTGTTTAGCAGATTATTTAACCCGATCGCCACCAAACTTGGAAATTGCTGCACCCTGTTGATTTTAACGGTCAAACTCTCAGCATAGACTTAAGTCTGGACTAAACAGCCTCCCATTTCTCTCTTCATCTTTTACCGATGTCCAAAGAGCCTCATACAACAACATTCGACACTTAATGCCATCGCGCGCGCTGCAGAACAATTCTCCCCCCTCCTCGCCGTTCCCCAACTCATTCACTGCCCGCGCCTTGCTACTCACCAAGCAATCTCACGCACTATTCCCCTTCCCCTATCTCCTTTCGGGCTAATGCAATTTTCCGTAATTTATCTTAACTATAAAACTCAAAACTCTTCACCAGCCCCTATCTCCCTTCAGACAGAGGGAAGCCGTCGTGATTTCCCTTATGATAAATATAAGGTTAACTTCTAAGTACCCTTGTTAAAAATAAATTTTGCAAACAATAGGGGAAAAACTAATGAATATTGAAGAAAAGGCGACCCACACTGGCAGCGAAAATCAAGTAACGCTACCAAAATCAAAGGAAACCTTGCTCGGCGAGGAAACAGAAAAAGCCCTCGGTCAGCAAAAACAAGAAAATGCTCAAACTATGCGCGCTGTCGAACAGTTGAAAGAAGAACTTCAGGACAGAATAGATGAAGAATGTCATCACAAGGTAAATTAAAACTAATACGACATTTGTTCGGGTGTGGGTAAGATGCGGTCTTGCCCACACCCGCCTTTTTAAGGCGAATTAAATAAAATTTTAAAAGCATAAATTCTTTTGGGTTTAAAAAAATAGTCTTGGACGCACGGGCGACCCTCCAGCAGTTTTTTACAAAAATACTTGATTGCAGCCAGCAGAAACGGTAGAAAAACAATAATTAAGTATGAAAGTCGCAGTTAGTTCAAGACTGCAAATAACTGTTCCCTATGCCATATTCCATATTCCCTATTCCATTTGTTATTTATTCTTTCTTCCTAGAGGTAGAGTGCAACGCAGCTCCTAGTTACCTATGATGAGTTCATTAAGTAAAAAACGTCAAATTAGATACAGATAGGGAGAAACCCATGACCACTAAAGATAGAGCAAATGCAACTGGCGACAACATCGCAGGCAAAGCTCAAGAAGCCCTAGGTAATGTTACTGGCGACCCGAAGGATAAAGCAGAAGGCAAAGCCAAGCAGGCAAAAGCTGAAGCTGGTCACGCCATCGAAGATGTAAAAGATGAGCTCAAAAAGAAACTAGACTAAGCCTAATACTAATTGAGAGGGTCGAGCAACCTCACCCTTTCAAGTCTTCAAGTTGTTTTCAGAAGGGAGGAAAAAAGGTGAGTTTATTGCAGCAGAGTCGCAAAATGATTGCGGGCTTACTCTTGGTTTTAATGCTGGCTATTACGACTGCCTGCGCGCCCAGCGTTTCAGCCCAAAAACCGACGGATGTACCTGTAGCAATTGGTGGCAGTCAGGGTTATTACGCGCAGCTAGAACGTGGCAATACCGCCGCAGGTCAAGATTTTGGTCAATGGGTAACAAAGACGGCTCAGGGCTTGGTTCAGGATGCTTACGTGCGCGACAATAACAAATTGGGAGTTGTAATTACCCCGCAAGTTCGCCCGACTGAAGTGAAAGATTTGGCCAAATCTTTAGCACAAGGTTTTCACCGCAATTTCCCAAATCAGGATGTAAGTGTTTTGGTTTACGCTCCTGACAAAAAACTGATTTTGACTGCTAAGTACGACCAGCAATCAAATCAGATTGAATACAAGTCTTGACCGAGTTAGCAAGCTTAAATGATAGCCGCGTAGCGGTTTAATATTCCGCAGTTTTTTGAAGGCGAAACAATCTCAATTTAAGACTGAAATGTTGTGTAGATTGGAAGAGAGTTACCATGAGTAGCAGCGATAATTACAAGCGTCAAATCATGAACGATTTAGCCCAGGGCGATCGAGAAATGATGCCGGAGACAACTGGTGAAGATTACGAAAACTTTGACGATTTTGCTCAGAGAACTTCGCCTGCTCAGCGCAAACAATTATTCGGGCGTTCCCTGAATCACGACTCCCTCCCGCCGGCTCAGTTGGAACCGGAATTGCAAAAGGCGATCGCCCAAATTAAGCCAAACGAACGCGACGATGTAGCGCGGGAATTCTTCAAGCATTTGGGCAAGAGAGGATTGGACGATCGCAAATTGGAAAAGCAGCTAGGACTTTCTACCCACCACGCCAGCCGCATGAATGCTGACGATGTTACCAAGTTGGCCTCGTTCACCTATCACAATCACCCGGATATTTTCCAAGAAGTGCTGGCCGAACAGCCAAGTTTGATGAAGTTTTTGGGAAATCCAGTTGTTGCAGGTATTTTGGGAATAGTTGCTGCTAAATGGCTCAACAACCGCAAATAATCTTGGATTCAGACAAGCCTAAAACCGGATAATACGTGCAGCCAATAAAAGGACGATCGCCTGGGCGATCGTCCTTTTATTTTATATAGCCATCCTAAATCATTTGTGAATTTCTTACTCCCTCCCCTTGATAAGGGGAGGGTTGGGGTGGGGTCAAAAAT